>JBFYUV010000301.1:0-5396 GCA_041299865.1 Chloroflexota bacterium | reverse complement strand
CACATCGGCGGGGTGCGCTTTCCCGAGCAGCTCAGCCTGGTCCTGCGCAAGCAGCGCGACCTGCCCTATGGCGAGAACCCCCAGCAGCGCGGCGCGCTCTACCGCGAGACCACGCACCGCGCTCGCTCCCTGGCCGATGCCGAGCAGCTGCAGGGTCCCCAGCCCACCTTCAACGACCTCATCGACCTCGATGCCGCCTACCGCATGGCGACCGATTTCGCATCCCCGACCTGCGCCATCGTCAAGCAGCGCAGCCCCGTGGGCCTGGCCTCGCACGACGAGGGGCGCGAAGCCTACCGGCGGGCGCTCTCGTGCGACCCCGTGACCGCCTACGGCGCCGTGGTGGCCTTCAACCGCGAGGTCGACGAGGCCATCGCCCGCGAGCTGGTGCTGAACCCCTTCGAGGGAGTGGTGGCGAGCGGCTTCAGCGAGGGCGCCAAGGCCCTGCTGGGGACCCGCCCAGAGCTGGCCGTGCTGGCCGTGCCCACGCTGGCCGCGGATGCCCTGCCCGACTACGGCATCGCCGAGCTCGACTTCCACCGCATCGAGGGCGGGCTGCTGGTCGAGACGCGTGACCGGCTGGACATCGACCACGCACAGCTCCACGTCGTGACGCGGCGACGCCCCACGCTCGACGAGCTGACCGACCTCATGTTCGCCTGGCGGGCCGTGCGGCACATCACCAGCCTGGCCGTCGTGGTGGCCAAGGGGGCCACGCTGGTGGGCGTCGGCGCCGGCCAGTCAAGCCGCTTGACGGCCACGGAGGTCGCGCTCCACCGGGCGGCCGACCGCGCACCCCGCAGCGTCCTCGCCTCGGACGCCTACTTCCCCTTCGGCGACGCCATCGCCCTGGCCGCCGAGCGCGGCGTGACGGCCATCATCCAGCCCGGCGGCAGCGTCCGCGACGAGATGGCCATCGAGATCGCCGACCGTCACCACCTGGCCATGGTCTTCACGGGGCGTCGCCACTTCCGCCACTGAGCTCCGCATCCAGGTCCCGCCATGAGCCGCTGGCCGCGTCCCAGTCGGCCACGACCCGCACCGCCGCCTCACCCTCTCGGTCCCGCACACGAGCCCAGGCGTCCGTCACGCTCAGGCCCCAGCCGGGTGGCTCCTGCTCGGGGAGCAGGTCGGCCAGGGGCGCCAGGACGAAGGCCCGCTCGGCAGCCAGGGGGTGGGGAACCACCAACCACTGCGCACCACCCCGGGCTGGGTCGTCACTGCGCGCCAGGAGATCGCGCTCGACACGCAGCCGGTGGGACCCGAAGAGCAGCAGGTCGAGATCGACCTCACGCGGTCCCCAGCGCTCGCGCTGCTGCCGGCCGAGGGCCTGCTCGAGGCCCTTGAGCGCGATGAGCAGCGCCATGGCGCCCTCCTCGGGCGCGCGGCCGGCCGGCACGCGCAGGGTCACGGCCGCGTTCCAGAAGTCGTGCTGGACCACGGGCCCCACGGGGCGCGTCCGGTAGAGCCGCGAGACCCCCTCCAGGGTCACGCCGGGCAGGGCGCGCAGCGCGGTCACGGCGTGGACCAGGGTCTGCCGAGCAGGACCCACGTTGGCACCCAGCCCGATGGCGGCCAGCTCCGTCCTGTGCACGGGCCCATGATGCACGCGTCGTGAGCATGGAGGTGCGTCCGGCGCGGGGTGGCGCAGGGGCTCGCTGGGGTACACTCGGACTGCGCTCAGCTCCCTCCCACGGCGCGTCGGCTTCGGGCTAGTGAGCGAACGCCCGACACTCGGCTCGAAGAGGAATCGATGTGACCGCTCCGCTCTGGTACGTGCTCGGCTTCGCCATCGCAGGCTTCACGTTCGTCTTCCTGACCATCGGCGCGTCCTGGTTCATCACCCATCGCCACAAGGGCGACCGGCACAAGGGCCTGCCCTACGAGTCGGGCATCGACACCTTCGGAGACACGCGTGGCCGCTTCGGCCTCTCCTTCTACCTCTACGCGCTGCTCTTCGTGGCCTTCGACATCGAGATCGTCTTCATCGCCCTCTGGGCGCTCGTCTTCAGTGACCTGCTGCTGGGTGGCTTCCTGGGCATGCTCCTCTTCGTGCTCATCATGGAGATCTCGGTGCTCTACGCCGCGCGGAAGGGCCTGCTGACGTGGAAGTAGGCGGCTTGGGCACGACCTCTGACACGGCCGCGGCTGAGGGCTCCGGAGCGGCTGGTGCGGCGGTCCCCGCCAGCGCATCGGCCCCTGCCGGTACTGCGGTCCGCGCCGGCGCGAGGGTCTCGTTGCCCGCGTCCGGCCCACGAGCGCCCATCGTGGTGCCCAATACGACATGGGTCCCGGCGGACCCGGGCGCCTACGGCGGGCAGCCGGCCAGCATCGATCACCTCAAGGAGTTGGAGCTCGGGGACAAGTCGGACAATGCCCGCTGGGGCGCCCTCGACGTGGTGCCCACCACCGCCGACTACGTCCTCGACTACATCCGCGCCAACAGCCTCTGGCCACTGCTCTCCGGCCTGGCCTGCTGCGCCATGGAGATGATGTCCGCGGCTACCCCGGTCAACGACATGGACCGCTTCAACATGTTCCCCTTCCGGGCCAGCCCGCGGCAGGCGGATGTGCTCATCGTGGCCGGCACACTGACGACCAAGATGGCCGGTCCGCTCGTCCGCCTCTGGGAGCAGATGCCGGAGCCCAAGTGGGTGGTGGCCATGGGCGACTGCACCTGCTCGGGCGGCCGTTACAAGCGCTCCTACTCCACGGTGGAGGGCATCGACCGCCTCATGCCCGTGGACGTCTACGTGCCCGGCTGCCCGCCGCGTCCGGAGGGACTCATCTACGGCATGCTCAAGCTGCAGCAGCTCATCCTCGAACGGCGCGGCAGCTGGCCGGAGCGCCGGGTCGGGCCGTCGGTCCCGGCGGGCGTCTAGCAGGGATCGGGAGCCAGGGCCACGGACACGCTGCAGCTGCGCCGCATCGATGAACGCCTCGTCGAGCACCTTCTCGTGCCCGCCGCCAGCCTGGGCGACACCATCGAGGTGGTCGTGGCGCCGGCGGACCTGCCGGCCGTCATGCGCACGCTGCGCGAGGACGCCGACCTGCGCTACGAGATCCTCTCGGACATCTGCGGCGTGGACACGGGGCTGACGATGCAGGTGGTCTACCACCTGTGGTCGCCCTTGAGCTCGGACTGGCTGCGCGTCATCGCCGACGGCCTCTCCCGCGAGGATCCCCGGGTGCCCTCCATCACGTTCCTGTGGAGCGGCGCCGAGTGGGGCGAGCGCGAGGCCTACGACATGTTCGGCATCGAGTTCGAGGGCAACCGCGACCTGCGCCGCATCTACATGCCGCCCGACTACCTGGGCTTCCCGCTGCGCAAGGACTTCGCCCTCCCGGACGACGCCTCTCGCGGGCCGGGCGAGGGCATCCGCCCCATGGAGACGCCGCACCGTCCGGCCGAGGTACGCGCGACCGGCGCGCTGCGCACGAGCCCCGGGGCCGGCGCCGTCCTGGGGCCGGGTGGCGAGCGCCTGCGAGTGGGGCCGGGAGCTGCCGCGACCATCACGGCCCAGAGCGGCGGGGGTGAGGCATGAGGACCGAGCCAACGCGCATCCGCTCGCTCGACGACCCAGAGGTGCTCGTCTCGACCCCGGCCACCATCTATGACGCCATCCCGCCGCTCACGCCGCGCACGGAGCGCGAGGCGGAGTTCTACACCCTCGGCGACGGCGAGATGTTCATCAACCTGGGGCCACAGCACCCCTCCACGCACGGCGTGCTGCGCGTCGTCCTCAAGATCGACGGCGAGCGCATCGTGGACCTTGACCCGGTCCTGGGCTATCTGCACCGCGGCGTCGAGAAGATCTGTGAGCACGGCGACTGGCACCACGCCATCAGCAACTGCGACCCGCTCGAGTACGCCGCCTCCATGTTCAGCGAAGCGCTGCCCGTCCTGGCCGCAGAGAAGCTGCTGGGCCTGGAGGTCCCGCGCCGCGCCGAGCACATCCGGGTCCTGGCCTGGGAGCTCAACCGCATCGCCAGCCACGCCCTCTTCATCGGCTGGCTGGCGCTCGACCTGGGCGGCCTGACGCCCATCCTCTACGGCTTCGCCGAGCGCGACGAGATCGTCGAGATGCTGGCCGCCCTGACGGGCCAGAAGCTGCTCTTCAACTACATGCGCATCGGTGGCGTCAACGGCGACCTCAACCACGAGTTCCTGAGCCGCCTGGGCGACTGGATGGGCCGTGCCGGCAAGCATATCGACGGCCAGGCCACGCTCATGAACGAGAACGAGATCTTCGTCAACCGCACCAAGGGCCTGGGCATCATCGACCGCGAGACGGCCCTGCGGCTGGCCATGTCCGGCCCGCCGCTGCGGGCCTCAGGGGTGCCCTACGACGTGCGCCGGGCTCACCCCTACAGCGTCTATCCCGAGCTCGAGTTCGACGTCCCGGTGCGCAGCGAGGGTGATTCCTATGCCCGCTACCTGCTGCACATCGAGGAGATCAAGCAGTCGATCCGCATCATCGACCAGGTCATGGAGCGCATGCCCGACGGCCCAGTCATGGCCAAGCTGCCGCGCCTCCTGCGCATCCCGCCGGGCCGTGCCTACATCGCCCTGGAGAGCCCGCGCGGCCAGTACGCCGCCTACGCCATCAGTGACGGCACGGACCAGCCCTTCCGCTTCCGCATCCACGACCCCTCGTTCTTCAACCTGCAGGCCGTGGGACTGCTGACACCGGGGCACCTCGTGGCTGACATCATGGCCATCATGGCCAGCCTGGATCCCATCATGGGCGGCATCGACAAGTGAGCAGCCTCTCCGACCCCTGGAAGCACCTCAGCACCGGCGGCAAGATCATCCTGCCGCTCGTCGCCCTGCTGGTGCTGGGCACGGTGGCCCTCACCGTGCTCTGGGTGGTGGGCATCGGGCCGCAAGTCGTGCAGGGTTTCCTGGACACGGCCGGCGCCAACATCGGCATCCTGCGTTTCCTGGCGGCGGCCACCGGCGTGCTGCTCTTCACCGTGCCGGCGGCCTTCGTCATCATCTTCATGGAGCTCAAGATCATCGCCTTCATGAACCTGCGCATCGGGCCCAACCGCATCGGCCCGTGGGGCATCCTGAGCTCGACCATCCACGGCCTCAAGGTGCTGGCCAAGGAGGACTACACCCCCAGCGGCGTGGACGTGCCGGTCTTCACGCTGGCCCCGGCGGTGGCTTACCTGGCTGCCGTCCTGACGCTGCTGGTCATCCCCTTCGGGCCGGGCATGCTGGGCTACGAGATGGAGCTGGGGTTGCTCTACTTCTTCGCCGTCGGCGGCCTCGGCGTCATCGGCCTGATGATGGCGGGCTGGGCCAGCTTCAACAAGTACTCCCTGCTGGGTGGGCTGCGAGCCGCGGCGGCCATCATCAGCTACGAGCTGCCGCTCATCCTGGGCGTCAT
>JBFYUV010000300.1:0-11659 GCA_041299865.1 Chloroflexota bacterium | reverse complement strand
GCGATCTCGTCGGCGAAACGCTGGCCCTCTGCGGCGCTGGCATAGAAGCGCTGCAGGCGGGTGGGCTCGATGCCCAGGTCCGCCAGCGTGCGGCGCAGGAAGAGGAAGCGCCGCAGCGCCTTGACGCTCTGGATGCGGTAGTGGCAGTCCTCCGGCCAGCAGCCCGTCATGATCACGGCGTCCGCGCCCTTCGCGAAGCCCTCCAGGATGAACTCCGGCTCCATGCGGCCGGAGCACATGAGTCGGATGAGCCGGACGTTGTAGGGGTACTTGGTGCGGGCCGTGCCGGCCAGGTCCGCGGCCCGGTAGCTGCACCAGTTGCAGGTGAAGCCCAGGATGAGCGGCTCGAACGGCTCGCTGCTGATGGCTGTTGCGGCGACCTGGTCTGGCGGGGTCATCACTGCGGTCATGCCGTCACTCCCGCCGCTTCGACGACGCTGCCGCCGGGAACCTTGAAGGCATCCATCAGCAGGCCATCGATCTGGGCGATGATCTGTTCGTGGCTGAAGCCACTGCCGGAGATGGCTCGTGCGGGGCAGGCCGCCACGCAGACACCGCAGCCCTGGCAGAGCTTGGGATCGATGTTGGTGACCATGGCTCCCTCGTCGAAGGAGATGGCGCTGAAGGGGCAGAGGTCATTGCAGATGCGGCAACCGGAGCAGCGGGCCGCGTCCACTGTCGCCCGATACGGCTCCATGGCGATCTGGCCCTGCGAGATGCGGCTCAGGATCTGCGCCGCCGCGGCCGCCCCGTTGGAGACGCTGGTGGGGATGTCGCGCGGCCCCAGGGCGGCACCGGCGGCGAAGACGCCGTCGGTCATGGTGGCCACCGGCGCCAGCTTGGCGTGGCGCTCGATGATGAAGCCCTTGCTGCTGCAGCCGATGCCGAACATGCGCGCCACCTCGACGGCGTCCGGCTGCGGCTCAAGGCCGACCGAGAGGATGACCATGTCCACCGGCAGGCGCCGCGTGGCGCCTGCCAGCGTGTCCTCCACCTGGACGATGATGCGGCCTTCGTGGCCCTCCTCCTCCGGGTAGCGCAGGGCGTCCGAGATCTCCGCCACGCGGCCCCGGATGAACTGTGTGCCCTCGTTGAGGATGCGGTTGTAGAACTCGTCGTAGCCCTTGCCCGGCGTGCGCATGTCGATGTAGCACTCGTACACGTCAGCGCTGGTGTGCTCCTTGACGAGGTGCGCGAACTTCAGCGACTGCATGCAGCAGATGGCCGAGCAGTACTCGTTGGTGTTCTTGTCCCGCGAGCCGACGCAGTGGAGGATGGCCACGCTCCGGGGCTCAGTGACGCCATCGCGCAGGACGATCCGGCCGCCGGTCGGCCCGGCGGCATTGCTCATGCGCTCGAATTCCATGCTCGTGAAGACGTTGGGCAGGCGGCCGTAGCCGAAGGCCTCGATGCGCCGCGCATCGAAGGGTGCGAAACCCGTGGCGATGAGGATGTTGCCGACGTTGAGCTCGACGAATTCGTCGGTCTGGGTGAAGTCGATGCAGTTGGTGGGGCAGAACTTCTCGCAGGCCTTGCAGGTGCCCTTGGCGAAGTAGGTGCAGTCATCCGGCGTCAGCACCGGGTACTTGGGCACTGACTGCGGGAAGGGCGTGTAGATGGCCTTGCGGTAGCCGATCCCAGCCTCGAAGCCCGTATCGACGACCTGCACCGGGCACTTCTCGATGCAGATGCCGCAGCCCGTGCAGTCCTTCTCGACGAGCATGCGGGGCTTGTGCTTGACGGTGATCTTGAAGTCACCCACCGAGCCCGAGACGTCCACCACCTCGCTCCAGGTGTGGAGGGTGATGTTCTTGTGGGCGCCGGCATCCACCATCTTGGGCGTCAGGATGCAGGCCGCGCAGTCGAGCGTCGGGAAGGTCTTGTCGTACTGGGCCATGTGCCCGCCGATGGACGGCTCGCGCTCGACGATGTGCACCGGGTAGCCCGCGTCGGCGATCTCCAGGGCCGCCGTGATGCCGGCGATGCCGCCGCCCACGATGAGCGTGGCCGGGTTGACGGGTGCCATCAGCCGCTCCAGGGGCACCTGCTCCTGGACCCGGTAGACGCCTCCGGCGATGATGGCCTTGGCCTTCTCGGTGGCCTTGGCCTTGTCCGTGTGCACCCACGAGACCTGCTCGCGGATGGAGACCAGCTCCGTGAGATAGGGGTTCAGGCCGGCATTGGAGCTGGCCTCCCGGAAGGTCTTCTCGTGCATGTGCGGCGAGCAGGCGCCCACCACGATGCGCTCAAGGCCGAGCTCCTTGATGTCCTTCTCGATGAGCTCCTGGCCCAGGCTGGAGCACATGAAGGGATAGTCGCGGGCGACCACGACGCCCTTGTCGGCGAGGTTCTCCAGGGCCCAGTCGCGGACCTCGGCGACATCGACCATGCCGGCGATGTTGGTGCCGCAGTGGCAGATGTAGACGCCGGTGCGCAAGGCGGTCATCGCAGGGCCTCCTCGTCCTGTCGGGGCTCGGGCGAGGGCAGCGACACGTCGCCTCGCTTGCGCCGGGCCGGCTTGGCCGCGGCGGCCAGCTCGGCCTCCTCCTCTTCGGTCAGTGGCACCTCGATGCCGATATTGGCGAGAGCCTCGCGCGAGGAGATGATCTCTCGCCCGATGCCCAGGCTCTTGGCCGGCATCCCGTAGGCCAGGCCCATCAGCTGTGTGAAGAAGAGGATGGGCATGTGGTGGTTCTCGCGGTAGTGGTGGTTCATCTCCCGCTGGTAGAAATCCACGTTCATCTGGCACATCGGGCAGACCGTGACCAGCGCGTGTGCGCCGCTCCGCTCGGCGGCCACGATGAGTCGCCGGATGAGCTCCAGGCCGGTATCCGGGCTGATCTGGGTCATGTGTCCGCCGCAGCAGTCGGTGCGCCGCGAGAACTCGACGACATCTGCGCCCAATGTCAGCAGGAGTTGGTCCAGTGCGTGGGGGTGCTCACGGTGCTGCCAGCGATCGTCGTAGTCAGGGCGCGAGACAAGGCAGCCCATGTAGGGAGCCAGCTTGAGTCCCTTCAGCGGCCGCGTCACGTGCTTGCCGAGCTCATCGAGCCCGACGTCGTCGATCATGATCTCGAGCAGGTGGCGAACCTCGATCGAGCCGGGCGTGTAGCTCATGCCGTCGGCGGCCAGGGCCTCATTGACGGTGGCTGCCAGCTCCTTGGACTCGCGCACGTAGGAGTCCGTGCGAGCAAGGTTCACGTAGCAGGCGCTGCACGGCGCCACGAGGGTGTTGCTGCCGTTCTTCTGCTTCTCGGCGAGGGCCAGGTTGCGGCCCACCAGCGCCTGCGAGCGCAGCGGGCTGATGCCCATGTACTCAGTGGCCCCGCAGCAGTTCCAGTCGTCCAGCTCGGCCAGGCGGATGTCCAGGGTCGGCAGGACGGCCTCGATGGAATCGTGGTATGCCCGGCCGGTGCCGTCCATCGAGCAGCCCGGGTAGTAGAGGTACTGCGCCATCAGTGGGCCCCCTCCTTGGTGGGCGCGTCGAAGAGGCTGCGCTGCTTGGCATCCTCGAGCTCGCTGGCGCGGTCGAGGATGGCGTTGAGGCCCTCCACGCCCTTGATGCGGTGGGGCATGAAGCCCATGCGGCCCTTGGTGACCATGCCGATGCCGGAGGTGGTCATGTTGGGCAGGCGCAGCATGTAGTGACGCAGGTAGTGCTTGGCCACGAGCCCGACCTCGAAGCTGCGCCCGTACTTGTGGATGTAGTCCACGAAGGTCTTCGAGAAGTCCGGCGCCACGTGGCTGGGTACGCGGTTCTCCTTGGTGGCCTTCGCCTTGAGGGCGTACATGACGTCCGGGATGTGGATCTGCTGCGGACAGCGCACCGCGCAGAGGTAGCACGAGACGCACATCCACGGCGTGTTGCTGTTCATGACGCGGTCGCGAGCGCCGGCCCGGATGAGGGCGAAGATCTGGCGAGGCGTGTGGTCCATGTCCCCCTCGGACGGGCATGACCCTCCGCACGTCCCGCACTGGATGCACGTCTCCAGCCTGGAATCGGCCGGGATGGACGCGATGACCTCCTCCTGGAAGGTCGGCGCGCGCGTCCCTCCGACGGGTGCGGGAGGTGGCGGGACTTGTGCCTTTGGCATCGTGTACGCCTCACTTGCTCAAACGCCCGCGGACCGTCAGGGACGGTGACCGCAGGCGGTGATCGGACGGCTGTGTACGAGAACTTGGCCCACGACTCGAGTCGTCGGGACGCAGGGGGAGTGCCTCCGGTAGCTCGATCTATGCGGTTGTTCACCTAGCCTCAGCGCCCTGACCACCGCCCGACAGGGCCGAATCGCCCCATGCCGCCACGCCGTTGCGCCCTCCCGATGGGGAGCCTCGGCCCGGTCCCGCCCAACTGCCCTGCATCGCCGACGCGCGTTCGCAGGTTCGGCTCCCGGGATCTCGTCGACCGAGATCCTCGAAGCATCCTGGCGTCGTCACTCGCCGTAGCGGATGATGGTGGACGACGACCGCACGGGAGGCCATCCATGCTCGCCCTGGTGAAGATGCAGGCCGGATCTGGCCTGGCGCTGACCGAGGTGCCGCCGCCTGTCGTCGGCATCAACGACGTCCTCATCCGGGTGCGCAAGGCCGGCATCTGCGGCACGGACCTGCACATCGCGTCCTGGGACGCCTGGGCGGAGCGCACCATCAAGCCGCCGCTCGTGGTGGGCCACGAATTCGTGGGCGAGATCGTGGAGGTCGGCGCCAACGTCAGCGACTTCCATGCCGGTGACATCGTCAGCGGCGAGGGCCACGTGGTCTGCGGCCGCTGCCGCCACTGCCTGGCCGGTCGCCGTCACCTCTGTGCCCACAGCATCGGCCTGGGCGTAGGCAGGGCCGGCGCCTTCGCCGAGTACGTGGCCCTGCCCATGTCCAACGTCTGGCATCACTGGCCCGGCATCGACGAGGACGTTGCGGCCATCTTCGACCCCTTCGGCAATGCCGTCCACACGGCGCTGCGCTTCGATGTCCTCGGTGAGGACGTGCTCGTCACGGGGGCCGGGCCGATCGGCCTCATGGCCGTGGCCGTGGTGCGCCATGCCGGCGCCCGGCACATCGTGGTGAGCGAGCCGAACGCCTATCGGCGGGCGCTGGCCGAGCGCATGGGCGCCAGCGTCGTCCTGGACCCCGCGAGCGATGACCTGGCCGCCGTGCAGCGCCGGTTGGGCATGGTGGAGGGCTTCGACGTGGTCCTCGAGATGTCCGGCAACCCGGATGCCATCCGGATGGCCATCGCCAGTATGGCGCACGGGGGACGGCTGGCGCAGCTGGGCATCCCCAGCGAGCCCCTGAGCCTGGACTTCGATGCGGTCATCTTCAAGATGCTCACCATCAGCGGCATCTACGGCCGTGAGATGTACGAGACCTGGTACAAGATGAGCGTCATGCTGCAGTCCGGCCTGGACATCCGGCCGGCCATCACGCATCGCTTCCCCTTCCGGGAGCACGAGGCGGCCTTCGAGACAGCGCGCTCCGGGGATTCGGGCAAGGTCATCATGGACTGGAGCCTCTGATGTCAGACCCGCTGGCCTTCCTGTCCGACGAGCTGGCCGATCTGCGCGCGCGCCACCTCTTCCGACCCCTGCGCGAGCTGACCACGGCCCAGGGCCCGGTCTGCACGGTCGACGGCCGCGAGGTCATCAGCTTCTCCTCCAACGACTACCTGGGCCTCACCCACCACCCTCGCCTGCGGGCGGCGGCCGAGCAGGCCGTGCGGGAGTTCGGCGTCGGCTCCGGGGCGGTGCGCACCATCGCCGGCACGCTCTCCCTCCACGAGCAGCTGGAGCGCGAGCTGGCCGACTTCAAGGGCACGGAGGCCACCCTCGTCTTCGGTTCCGGCTTCACGGCCAACACGGGTGTCCTGCCGGTCGTCACCGGCGAGGCCGACCTCATCGTCAGCGATGCCCTCAACCACGCCTCGATCATCGACGGCATGCGCCTTTCGAAGGCGCCCAGGCTCGTCTACCCGCACAAGGACGTGGCGGCGCTGCGGGAGATCCTGGCGCGGGCGGTGGCCGGCGGCCGGCCGGACACGGGCGCACCCTACCGGCTCATCCTCGTCGTCACGGATGGCGTCTTCTCCATGGACGGCGACATCTGCCCGCTGCCGGGCATCGTGCAGGCAGCGGAGGAGGTCGGCGCCGCGGTCTACGTGGACGACGCGCATGCCTCCGGGGTGCTGGGTGACCACGGGCGGGGCACGGTGGACCACTTCGGCCTCCATGGGCGCGTGGCCGTCCAGGTGGGGACGCTGTCAAAGGCGGTCGGCGTGCTGGGCGGCTACGTGGCCGGCTCCACGGCGCTGCGCGACCTGCTCACGCAGCGGGCGCGGCCCTTCCTCTTCTCCACCTCGCACCCACCGGCCGTGGCTGCCGCCTGCCTGGAGGCGCTGGCCGTCATGCGCGAGGAGGAAGGGCTCTTCGAGCGTCTCTGGGCCAACACGCGCCGCTTCAAGGCGGAGCTGGCGCGCCTCGGCTTCGACACGGGGGCATCGGAGACGCCCATCACGCCCATCATGGTCGGCGAGTCGGAGGCGGCCATCGGCTTCAGCGACCGCCTCTTCGAGGCCGGCATCTTCGCCACCTCCGTCGTCTACCCCACCGTGCCCCTGAACGGCGCGCGGCTGCGCACCATCGTCACGGCCGCGCACACCGACGAGCACCTCGATCGGGCGCTGGACACGATGGCCCGCGTGGGCCGGGAGCTGGGCATCATCGCCGGCTGACATGGTCGCTGGCCGACAACGCAGGGCGTGGCGCGACGAGGCGTCCCTCAGTGACGGGCCAGCCACCCGGTAGCGGGGACCCTCAGGCCGGACACCGTGGCGGGGAGCACCTCGTTGGCTGAGCTGTGCGGCCCCAGCTACTCCGGGATGCGGACCGGATGGTGGCGTCGCTCCTCTATGGCTCTCTCGATACCAGGAAGCTTCTCTTCGGAGCCGGCGGGTCGCACTGAGACGATCGCTGAGGCCCTCGTCCACATGATTCCCGGACCGAGCCGGCGTCAGCCGCAGGGGCCCGCGCTGACCTCTTCGAGCGGCAGGGGCAGAGGACCGGAGCGCAGGACGGCCGCCAGTTGGTACACCTGGTCGTCGTCGGTCGGGGTGGTGAGCAGCCCGACCTCGATCTGCCCGCCGAACTCGGTGGCCTGCAGGGTCGGCGCGGTGGCCACCAAGCCGTCCACGACGATGGCGATCTGCTCGCCGAAGTGCGCCGAGGCGTAGTCGTCGAAGTCGGCGGCAGCCTCGGTCGTGAGCTCCAGGGCGAGGAGCGGGCCGCCGGTCTGCTCATCCAGGCGCACGCTCGCGCTGGCGATGCCCTCACCATCGACGATGGGCGGCAACGCGGTCATGTCGTCCGGCACGGGCTGGCCCTCCGTGAGTGTCCCGAGGTCAGCCTCCGGGACGGGCAGGAAGGCGACCACGCCGGGCGCCGTCAAGAGCCCAGAGAGCGCGTCCAGCACGTCGGCCCCGTCCGCCAGGCCGGGCAGCCAGACCACGAGATGGTCCTCTCCGACCATCTCGATGCTCGGATCCACGATACCGGTCATCTCGACCCGTACCGCGACCACCGCGCGTGCCTGCTCCATGGCCGTCGCATCGATGGCCGCTCCATCCTGCGGCACCGCCCGCAACTCGAGGCAGAGTCCGGCCGCCGGCGCCGGGGGCGCGATGCCGGACTGCTCCACGCCGAGGTAGAGCGGCAGGAGCCCGACGACCTGGCAGCCGCCGGACGCCAGAGCGATGGAGAGCAGGGCCACGAGGGCGGCGGCACGTGTTCGCACGGCGGGAGCATCGGAGACGCGGCGGATCCCGGTGCGGGTTGCGCGGACCGACCGCGGGCGCCTGCCGAGGCCGTGATCGACGCCCACGGCGAGGTCGGGCGCGGTCATGTGGGGTTCCCCGAGCCGGGTGGGGGTCCTGTGGAATCGCGGATCACGAGCTCGGCCTCGAACACGGGGTGGACATCCACCGCAGGGTCGAAGCCTCGATCAGGCGAGCCGATGGCGATGTCCATGGCGGCCTTGACCATGGCACGCACCGGCATCCGCATGGTCGTCAGGGGCGGCATGATGACATGGGCCCCCGGGATGTCGTCAAATCCGGTCACCGAAACATCCGCTGGCACCCGGAGCCCTCGTTGGAGCGCAGCGTGCACCAGCCCGATGGCAAGGACATCGGTCGCGCCAACGATGGCCGTCGGGGGCTCGTCCAGACGCATCAGATGATGCAGCGCTTCCATGCCGCCTTCGTACTCGTTGACGGCGTCCGGCATGTACTCCGGGCGGATCTGCCAGCCCCGGCGCTCGAGAAAGGCCTCGTAGGCCTCCGCACGCTCCACGATATCGCCCAACTGCCTCCTGCCCACGAAGGCGATGCGCTGGTGACCCAGGGCAGCGAGATGCTCCATCACGGTCGTGATGGCGCCCCGGTTGTTCACGTTGACGGTCGGGATGACGGTCGAGCGTGAGCCATGCCAGAGCGCCACGACCGGCTCTCGCGTGCCCGCAAGATCCTCGATGAGCGTTGGCTGATTGCTCAGATCTCCGAGCAGCAGGATGGCGTCGCAGTGGCGCGATTCCAGGATGGCCCAGAGTTCGACGGCTTCGCCTGCCTTCCCTTGCGCATGGCCCAGCACGACGTTGTAGCCGTGCCCGGTGGCTTCAGTGGTGACGGCCTCGATGATGGCCGGAAAGCTCGGATCGGTGATGTCGCGGATGACGGCGCCGAGAAGCATGGTCCGTGCGCCCATCAGCCCGCGCGCCAGTGGGTTGGGCCTGTAGCCGAGGCGCTTGGCCGTCTCCAGCACGCGTTCGCGTGTGGCTGCGGCGATGGGGATGGCCGTTGGCGCGTCGCTCAGGATCCGCGAGACCGTCGACTGAGAGACGCTCGTGGCCCTGGCGACGTCACGCAAGGTGGGCACACCCGTTGCGACGTTCGTGGACGCGGCGGGTGTGGTTCCGTCGGGACTCGGGTGAACCTGCCGACTCGGCCTTGCCATGGTGCTCTCATGCCTCCGGCTTCCCATCCTAGCGGTCGGGTCGCTGTGGGTCGTGCTTGGCGACGCGGCCCCAGTCCGTCGAAATCAAGGTTGACCATATAGCATGCGCTTGCATACAATCGCTTGCAGTCATACGGACTTGGCCCGCTTCGGGGCCAAGGGAGGGAGTCGGAGTGGCATTTGACGGGCTGCGGGTCCTCTTCCTGACGGGAAGCCTGCACTACTACGGCGAGGAGACGCGACGGCAAGTCGCCGAGCAGTCAGCACGCATCGTGGCCGGCCTTGGGGCCGCGCCGGAGATCCCTGTCGAGATCGTCCACACGCCGACGCTGCTCGACCCCGACGGCATCCGCCGCGCCTGCATCGAGGCCTCCGCTGACGACAGCTGCATCGGGGTCATCGGCTGGATGCACACGTTCAGCCCAGCCAAGATGTGGATCGCCGGGCTGCAGGCGCTGCAGAAGCCGTTCCTGCATCTGCACACCCAGTACGGCTCGGACCTCCCGTACGGCTCCATCGACATGGACTTCATGAACCTGAACCAGTCGGCGCACGGTGACCGTGAGTTCGCCTACATCATGTCGCGGTTGCGGATGCCCCGCAAGATCGTCGCCGGCCATTGGCAGGATCCGGCCGTCCAGGGACGCATCGGTGCCTGGATGCGGGCCGCAGCCGGGGCGCACGAGGCCCACAACCTGCGGGTCATTCGCTTCGGCGACAACATGCGCGAGGTGGCCGACACCGACGGCGACAAGGTCGAGGTCCAGGCCCGCTTCGGGACGTCCTGCAACACCTACCCGGTCAACGAGCTGGTCAAGGTCGTCGACCAGATGGCCGATGCCGATGTCGACCGACTGTGCGCCGAGTACGACGAGCTCTACGACGTCGTGCCTGACCTTCGCCCGGATGGCGAGCGGCGTGAGTCCCTGCGTGACGCGGCGCGCATCGAGCTGGGCCTGCGGGCGTTCCTGGGTGAGCTGGGCTCGATGGCTTTCGTCGACACGTTCGAGGATCTGGGCGGCCTGAAGCAGCTGCCCGGCATCGGCGCCCAGCGGCTGATGGCCGACGGCTACGGCTTCGGCGCCGAGGGTGACTGGAAGTCGTCGGCGCTGGTGCGCATCGTGAAGGCCATGAGCGAGGGTCTCGAGGGTGGCGTCTCGTTCATGGAGGACTACACCTACGACTTCGGCGCCGCTTCTCCAGCCATCCTCGGCGCGCACATGCTGGAGATCTGTCCGACCATCGCTGCTGCTAGGCCCACCTGCGAGATCCATCCGCTCTTCGTGGGCGGGCGCGAGGACCCCGTGCGCCTCGTCTTCACCGGAGCCGCCGGCCCAGCCGTCGTGGTGGGCATGGTGGACATGGGCACGAGACTGCGCCTGGTGGCCAACGAGATCGATGCCATCGACCCGCCAGGGGACTTCCCGAGGCTGCCCGTGGCACGTGCACTGTGGGTGCCCAAGCCCGACTTCACTACTTCGGCTGAGTCCTGGCTGTTCGCCGGTGGCCCGCACCACACGGCGTATTCGCAGGCCGTCGGCCTTGAGGTCATCCGCGACTTCGCCGAGATCGTCGGGGTCGAGCTGATCGCCATCGGGGTCAGGACCGACGCAGAACAGTTCCGCAGGGAACTCCAGTGGAGCAACGCCTACTGGCATCTTGCGGGTGCTGTCTAGGGAGCTCACCACCTTGGGGACTCACCACGTTCTGCAGGCGGAGGGGGGTGACGAATCGGACCACCACGAACGACACCACGCAGTGGATACGGATGAACCGGTCCGGCCGCCGACGCTGATGTCGGCGTCCTGACCCCCGTCAACGGCATCCGAGCCGTCCACGTCAAGGATGGGATCGTGGCCGAATGGCCACAGAACGGAGAACCACTCATGCGACGTCTTGGTCTCAGCTCAGCTGTCATCGCGGCAGCAGCACTGGTCGTAGCGATGGTGCCCGCAGCCGCGGTCGCCCAGGATGAGGCCCCGGTCATCGGCCTGTCCGTCAAGACCATCACCAACGATCCGTTCCAGGCAGCCTGGGTCGAGGCCGCGACCGCCAAGGTCGAGGAGCTCGGTGGCACGGTCCAGCTGCTGGTCGCCGGTGGCCAGACCGCTGTCGCCCAGCAGTCCAGCCAGCTCGAGGACCTCGTCACCCAGCAGGTCGATGGCATCATCGTGAGCCCGATGGATGGCTCGGCCGTCCTGCCGGCCCTGCAGAAGGCCGCGGACGCCGGCATCCCGGTGTTCCTCGTCGACCAGCCCATCGCGGCCGGCAATGAAGCGCTCTATGAGACGCTCATCGCGACCGACAACGTGAGGGCCGGCCGTGACCTGGCCACGTACCTGGTCACGACCATGAACGATCCGGAGCTGAAGGTCGCCATCATCGAGGGCGCACCGGGCTCGGTCGCCGGCGACGATCGCCTGGCGGGCTTCAACGAGGGCCTCGCCTCGGGGAACATCACGCCCGTGGCCTCGGCCACCGGCGAGTGGGACAACGCCAAGGCCCTCGCGGCCATGGAGACCATCCTCCAGGCCAACCCTGATCTCCAGGCGGTCCTCTCTGCCAGCGACGTCATGGTGGACGGCATCCTTCAGGCGCTCGCGGGCGCGGGCAAGACCGACGTGAAGGTCCTGGCCATCGACGGCTCCACGGTCGGCATC
>JBFYUV010000298.1:0-4708 GCA_041299865.1 Chloroflexota bacterium | reverse complement strand
GTGAGGCGACCTGCTGCATGACGCCGTAGTCGAGGATGGCCACGCGATGGCCCATGGTCATGGCTTCGACCTGGTCGTGGGTCACGTACACCGTCGTCACGCCAAGACGTGCCTGCAGGTCGGCCAGCTCGGCCCGTGTCTGGACGCGCAGCTTGGCATCCAGGTTGGAGAGCGGCTCGTCCATGAGGAAGACCTGGGGATGCCGGACGATGGCCCGGCCCATGGCCACGCGCTGTCGCTGTCCGCCTGAGAGCTGCTTGGGCTTGCGGTCGAGGTAGTCCTCGAGGTCGAGGATCCGGGCAGCCTCGCGCACCTGCCGGGCCCGCTCCTCCTTGGGCACCTTCTGCTGCCGCAAGGGGAAGCCGATGTTCTGCGCCACGGTCATGTGTGGATAGAGCGCATAGCTCTGGAAGACCATGGCCACGTCCCGGTCCTTGGGCTGGATCAGCGTCACGTCGCGATCGCCGATGAAGATGGAGCCCTCGTCACAGGCCTCCAGGCCGGCCAGCATGCGCAGCGCCGTCGACTTGCCCGACCCGGATGGGCCGACCAGGACGAGGAACTCCCCGTCGTCGATGGTGAGGTTCAGCTTGTCGACCGCCGGAGCCTTGGTGCCCGGGTAGGTGCGGGTGGCGTCTTGGTACCTGACAACAGCCATGATTCCCCTACTTGATGGCGCCCATGGACAGGCCGCGGATCATGCGCTTCTGGGCGAGCCAGCCGGCGATGACGACGGGCAGCACCGCCAGGGTCGAGGCTGCCGAGATCTTGGCCATGAAGTTGCCGCGCGTGGTCACGTTCGTGCTGACCCAGACGGGCACGGTGGATGAGTCGACCGGGTTGAGCTGCACGGCCAGGAAGAACTCGTTCCAGGCGAAGATGAAGCACAAGAGCGCCGTGGCGGCGATGCCGGGTGCCACGATGGGCAGCATGACGTCCTTGATCTGGCCGTAGAGCCCCGTGCCGTCCATCTGTGCGGCCTCGATGAGTTCACGGGGTACCTCCCCGAAGAACGAGCGAAGCATCCAGATGGCCAGCGGCAGATTCATGGCTGTGTACAGGATGATCAGGACCTGGCTGGTGTTGAGCAGGCCCAGGTCGCGGGCGATGATCCAGAGCGGCAGGATGGCGGCCACGATGGGCAGGAACTTCGTGGAGATGAAGAAGAACAGCACGTCACGCCAGCCCTTGATGGGGTAGATGGAGAGGGCGTACGCGGCGGGGATGGCCAGCAGCAGCACGATGAGCGTCGAGAGGATAACGATGAAGAACGAGTTGCTGAAGGCCTCGCTGAAGCTGAGCAGTCCTCGTGTCTCCTCCGTGACGGCCTGCCAGCGCTCCAGCGTCGGCTCGAAGAAGAGCACCGGCTTGGCGTTGGCCACCAGCTCCGTCTTGAAGCTGTTGAGCACCATCCAGAAGACCGGGAAGAAGAAGAGGGCCGCCACCAGCCACGTGATGATGCCGAGCGCGGCCGTGCCCCAACGCGATTCACCGCGCAGGGCCCGGTCGTGAGCCGTGAGGTTCATACGGGCTCCTGGCGCTGGAAGAGGCTGGAGAGGACGCGCAGCGCGAAGGTCGCGATGATCATCGAGGCGATGACCACGATGATCGCGTAGGCGGAGGCCTGGCCGAAGTCCCAGCCACCTCCGATGGAGCGCTGATAGACGAAGTAGGGCACGTTCGTCGAGCCGGGCCCGCCGCCGGTCATGACCTCGATGTGGTCGAACACCTGCAGCAGGTAGATCGATCCGAGCACGATCCCAAGCTCCAGGTAGGGCCGCAGCATGGGCAGCGTGAGCTGCGCGAAGATGGCGCGGCCGCTGGCCCGGTCCACCCGGGCTGCCTCCAGGATGTCAGTCGGCTGGCCCTGCAGGCCGGCCAGGATGATGAGCATCATGAAGGGCGACCACTGCCACACCAGGACCACCACGATCGACCAGAACGGGTAGCGCTCGACGAAGGGGATGGCATCCAGCCCGAAGGCTTCGATGACCGCGTTGATGACACCGAACGTCGAGCTGAACATCTGGTTCTTCCAGAGCAGGCCGGCCACCACGGGCATGATCAGGAAGGGCGTGATGAGCAGCGTCCGGGCGATGCCCCGGCCGAAGAACTGGCGGTCCAGCAGGAGCGCCAGCGCTGTCCCCACCAGCACCGACAGCAGCACCGCCGCCGCGGTCATGAAGATGGAGATCGTCACCGCGTTGAGGAAGAAGGTGTTGGAGTAGCCCTCGAGGAAGTTCTCCAGCCCCACGAAGTCCGGCCCCCTCGGGGGCACGATCTTCCAGTCGAGCAGGCTGAAGGCGATGTTGAAGATGAAGGGGACCTGCGTCACCAGGATGGTGAACAGCAGGGCGGGGAGGAGGGGCAGCCGTCGGCGCCACGCGTCGCGACGCTGGAAGGCCTTGATCGCGGCGGCGCGCTCTGCGCCCGGATCGACCATCCCGCTGCCCTCGACGTTCGCAGTCACCGCGGCTGCTCCCTCCTCAGACTTGACTCGGTGGGGAGGTCAGTCGCTTACCAGGATTCGCCCTCGACGGCCGAGGCGATCTCCTGGCAGGCTGCCAGGGCGTCATCGACCGACTTCTGGCCGGCGATCGCCGCGGAGAACTCCTCCGTACAGCGGGTCCCGACATCCTGGAACTGGGGCACGCCCACGAACTGCACGCCCGGCAGGCCGGGGCGCGGCGTGGTGCCGGGGTTGTTGATGGGGGCTGCCAGCATGGCGTCCAGCGTCTTCTGAGCGAAGGCTGCGGCCGCTTCCTGGTAGTTGGGGTTCTCGTACAGCGACTGGCGCGTGCCCGGGGGCACGGTCGCCCAGCCGCCTGGCAGGTTCTCACCGGCCTCGACGAGGTACTGCGGGCCCGTGGCCCAGCTCACGTACTCCCAGGCGGCGTCCTTGTCCGGGGCGTTCTCCGGAATGGCAAGGGCCCAGGCCCACAGCCAGCCGGATGCGTCGGTCAGCTTGGTGGGGGAGAGGGCGTAGCCGAGCATGCCCTTGATGGGGCTGTCGTCGGCCTCGAGGTTGCTGGCCGCGACCGTGGCGTCGACCCACATGGCGACCTTGCCGTCCTGCATCTGGTTGGTGCACTCGTTGTAGCTGGAGTTGGCGGCGTCGTCCTCGCCGGCGTCGGCGAGGAGGTCGACGTAGAACTGCAGGGCTTCCTTGAACTCGGGCTGGTCGATCTGGGCAGCGCCGATGGTGTCGCCCTCACCGGCCAGCCACCAGGTGGCGCCGAAGGTGTTGATGACGGTGGTGAAGATGGCACCCAGGTCACCCCAGCCGGGCTTGCCGCGCAGGCAGATGCCGGCCATCTCGTCGGTGTTGATGGTCCGGGCGATCTCCGCGACCTCGTCCCACGTCGGCGCGTCCGGCATGGTCACGCCGGCCGCCTCGAGGACGTCCTTGCGGTACATGACGAAGGAGGACTCGGCGTAGAACGGCGCCGCATACAGGCCACCGTCATAGGAGAGGCCATCACGGACCGCGGGGATGATGTCGTCGACCATGTAGTCGGCGTCATCCGCGGCATAGGTGTTGAGGTCCACGAGCCAGCCGTTGCGGCCGAATTGCGGGGCCTCGAACATGCCGATCATGACGACGTCGAACTGCTCGCCGCCGGCGCCCACGTCACGCGTGACGATCTCGCGCAGCGTCTGCTCCTCGAGGATCGTGTACTCGACGTTGATGCCGGTCTGGGCCGTGAACAGGTCAGGCGTGAGGCTTGCGATGTCTTCCATCTGGGGGTTGCCCACGATGGCGACGTTGATGGTCTTCTCGTCCTGGGCAGCCGTGACGCCGGCGAACGCCAGCGATGCCACCGTGGCGAGACTGAGGGCCATGACCCCGACCTTGGGGCCTGCGCCTCGTGAGATACCAAGCGACCGCATGGGCCGTCCTCCTACTCAGCGGGTTCCTAGCGAACCCGTCTCCAGCGTGGCGTTCGCCCCGCTCCGGGCGTATGATAGTTGGTAGTATGTGGGAAATCAAGTTGGTGCTCAACGAGAACCACATTGAATGTGGCCCTTTCGTCTGCGTACACATTGGAGTGGGGTGCTGGACATGACTGGCCAGAACGAACGCACACCTGGCGTCGACCTCTCGACGAGGACCCTCGCCATGCTCGACGCCCGCGTGGCCATCCCTGGCTACGACCGATCGGCCCTGGGTGGTGGCATCGTGCACATCGGGGTCGGCGGCTTCCACCGTGCGCACCAGGCCGTCTACCTCGACGAGCTCTGCAGGCAGGGCCTCACCGAGTGGTCGATCACCGGGGCGGGCGTCCTGCCCGCTGACGCGGCCATGGCCGCGGCGCTGCAGCCACAGGATCACCTCTACACGCTGGTCACCCGTGACGCCCGCGCGACGAACGTGCGCGTCATCGGCTCGCTCGTCGACTACGTGCTGGCGAGCCCCAGCATCGACCCCCTGGTGGCGCGCCTCGCGCGGCCGGAGACGCGCATCGTCTCGCTGACCATCACGGAGGGTGGCTACCCGGTGGACGAGGCCACTGGCGCCTTCCTGCCCCCGCCAAAAGACGCCCTGCCGCCGGCCTTCGAGGCCCTGGCCCGTGCGCTCAGGGCCCGGCGCGATGCCGGCCTCGGCGGGTTCACCGTCCTCTCCTGCGACAACATCCTGGGCAACGGCGATACGGCCCAGACGGCCAGCCTGGGCGTGTGTGCCATGGTCGAGCCCGGCCTCGAGGAG
>JBFYUV010000296.1:0-6710 GCA_041299865.1 Chloroflexota bacterium | reverse complement strand
GATCTCGAAGAGGCGCCGCGCTGAGGCCCGCGTCGTGTCCAGCAGCTGGAGGGAGCGCGAGAGCGGCTGGACGGCCTCGAAGGCGGCGATTGCGGCCAGGGGCAGGGCGGCCAGGAAGACGCCCTCGACCTCGCCAGCGGTCACGAGTGGGATGCCCAGGACCAGGATGCAGAGCCCCGCCAGGGCCGCGAAGAGCCCGCCCAGCGCATCGCTGACACCCTCGATGACGCCCAGGCGGCGGCGAGCGGCGTCCAGCTCGCCGGCACGTGCCAGGAGCCGCTGCCGGTGGCGACCATCAGCGTCCAGGGCCACCAGGTCCGCGGCACCCAGCAGCCCGTCCACGATGAGGGCGCCCGTGTCGCCGCGCAGCGCTGCCACCATGCGGGCTGGCTCCCGCGACAGCCAGCGCGACGCGAGTGGCAGCACGACGCCCGTCAGCACCAGGAAGGTCAGCAGCAGCAAGCCCATGAGCGCGTCGAAGAGGCCGTAGATAGCACTCGTGATGGTCACCACCACGGCGGCCACGAAGGGCGGCACCAGCACCCGGACGTAGAACTCCTCCATGGCATCCACGTCGTTGACGAGACGGGTCATGAGATCGCCGCTACGCACGTGAACGAGCCGGGCCGGCGCCAGCGGCTCGACCGCCGCGTAGAACCAGGCACGGATGGTGGTCAGGATGCGGAACATGGCCCGGTGGGTCGTGTAGCGCTCCAGGTAGCGGAACCCGGCGCGCGAGATGGCCAGCACCCGCACGCCGGTGATGGCCAGGGCCAGCTCAGCCACGCTTGTGGCGATGGCGGCCTTGGAGATGAGGTAGGCGGAGAGTCCCATGAGCGCCACGTTGGAGCCGATGGCGATGACGCCCAGGAGCCCGCCGAGCGCCAGCCACGGCCAGTGCGGCACGACGAGCGCCAGCAGGCGACGCAGGTCGCTCATCCTGGCCATATCCGTGCCGCAGCCTGGTCCTCGACCAGCCGGCGATAGGCGCGTCCCTGGGCGAGCAGCTCGGCCGGCGCCCCTGATTCGACGACCCGCCCGGCCTCCAGCACGACGACTCGGTGTGCGCGCTCGGCCAGGCGCAGCCGATGCGCGATGACAAGGACGGTGCGGCCCATCGAGAGGCGCTCGATGGCTTCGCGGATGGCCTGCTCGCTCGCCTCGTCCTGGTACGAGGTGGCCTCGTCAAGCACCAACAGGGGCGCGTCGCGCAGGAAAGCCCGTGCGATGGCGATGCGCTGCCGCTGACCCCCGGAGAGACGGACGCCTGCCTCGCCGACCGCGGTCTCGTATCCGAGCGGCAGGCGACTGATGAAGGCAGCTGCGTCGGCCGCCCGCGCCGCCTCGACGACTGCCTCGTCGCCGGCCTCTGGCCGCGCCAGCCGGATGTTGTCGGCGATGCTGCCCGTGAAGAGGTGGGGCCGCTGCGGTACCCAGGCCAGCGACGCTCGCCAGGCTGCCACCGGGATGTCGGCCAGCGACCGGCCGTCGACCTCGATGTGCCCGACGGTCGGGTCGATGAAGCGCAGCACAAGGCTGGCGACCGTGGACTTGCCGGCGCCACTGCCGCCCACCAGGGCCAGCGAACGTCCCGCGGGCAGCTCGATCGAGACCGAGTCGAGGGCCGGTGCCTCCCGGCTGGGGTACGTGAACGAGACGGCCAGGAAACGGATGCCCGGTGGTGCGACCAGCGCCGCACGAGCATCCGCTGCACGAACATCCGTCGCCCGAGCATCCGCCGCCCGACCGTGCGGCGCCAGAGCGGCCACAGCGGGCGCGGGCAGCGCCCCCATCGCCGGCTCGTCGAGGATCTCGAAGGCCCGGGCCATAGCCGCCGTGCCGGCCGTGCCCACGTGGAAGCGGATGGCCAGCAGGCGCAGCGGCAGGAAGAACTCGGGGGTGATGAGGAGCACGGCCAGCGCCCGGTCGAAGGCGATGCCGCCCTCCAGCAGGCGCAGTCCGACCTCGACCGCGATGAGCGCGATGGCGATGGTGGACCCCCACTCCAGCACCAGCGAGGTCTGGAAGGCCGTGCCCAGCACGTCCATGGTGGCATCGCCGTAGCGTCCGCTGACACGCCGCAGGTTCTCCACCTGCTCACGGCTCCGCCCGAACATCCGCAGGGTCGGCAGTCCACGCAGGATGTCCAGGAAGAAGGCCGACAGGGTGCGCATCTCCAGGAAGCGGCGCTCCGTGACAGCCCGCGTGCGCCCGCCGATGACGACGAGGAGCAGGATCAGGAGCGGGCCGGTGAAGAGGAGCACCAGGACGGAGGGCGGGTCCAGCAGCGCCACCACGGCCAGCACCAACAGCGGCACGACCATGGACAGCCATCGGGCCGGCAGGTAGCTGGTCACGTACTCCTCGATGGTCTCGAGGCCCCCCACCAGCAGGCCTCCGACCTCGCCGCTGCGCTCCTGTCCCAGCCAGGTCGGCCCGAGGCACAGCAGGTGTCCGGTGAGGTCGCCGCGCAGTGCACCAACGATGCGCTCAGCCGATCGCCGGGCCGCCAGCTCCCGCAGAGTGACGAAGACCGCGCGCACCGCCAGCAGGAGGAAGGCCGCCGACAACGGGGGCAGGACGTCATCGAGCGTGCGGCCCTCCAGGAAGACGCCCGCCACGGCCAGCGCCACCGCCGCCAGCTGTGCGATGAGCGCCACGACCGCACCGACACCCGCCAGCACGGCGACCGTCAGCCAGCCCGCTGCCCGCCGGTCCAGCGCCAGCAGCCGCCGCTCAGGGCGCGGGAGCCCGCCAGCTCCAGGCCGGCCGATGCCCGCCTCCGCCCCGCTAGTAACTGTCAGGCTCGACGACCACCTTGCCCCGGAAAACGTAGTAGACGCCCGAGGTGTAGAGCAGCACGAAGGGCATGCCGATGAGGGCGATGACCAGGGCCACGGTCAACGTGTTGGCTTCCGAGGCCGCGTTGAAGATGGTCAGGTTGTAGGCCGCGTCGATGCTGGATACGAGCAGGTTGGGGTGCATCCCGTAGGCGGCCGCCACGATGAGCAGCAGGATCATCGCCGAGGAGGCCACGAAGGCCTGGAAGTAGCGAGCCCGCTGCACGAACCACCAGGTGGCACCCATGGCCACGAGGGCGGCGGCCGGGAAGACGATGGGCCAGATCTCCTCGCGGTAGCGCGTCGTGAAGGGCTGGTCGAGCAGCAGGCTGGCGATGACGACGAGGGTGTTGAGGGCCACGAAGCCGCCCATCAGGTAGGGCAGCCATCGCCTGGCCCGGTCCTGGATGTCGCCAGCCGTCTTCATCATGAGGTAGATGGCGCCATGCATGGCGAACATGGCCACCGTGGTCACACCGATGAGCAACGCGTAGGGCGTCAGCAGCTCGAAGAGGTTGGTGACGATTTCCTGGTCCGCGCCCAGCGGTACCCCGCCCAGGATGGCCCCAAAGGCCACGCCGAGCAGCAGCGCCAGCACGAGCGAGGTGGTGGCGAAGGCCGCGTCCCAGGCACTCCGCCAGCGTGGGCTGGGGCGCTGGGAGCGGAACTCGAGGGTCACAGCGCGCAGGATGAGCACCACGAGGACCAGCATGAAGGCCGCGTAGAAGCCGGAGAACAGCGAGGCATAGGCGAACGGGAAGATGGCGAACAGGACGCCGCCGCCCAGCACCAGCCAGACCTCGTTGCCATCCCACACGGGACCGATGCTGTTGAGCAGCGTGCGCCGCTCCAGGTCGTTGCGGGCGAGCGGCAGGTGCAGGATGCCCACGCCCATGTCGAAACCGTCGAGGATGAGGTAGCCGGAGATGATGACGACGAAGAGGATGAACCAGATCTCGTTGAGCATCAGCGCGTCATCCTCTCCTCACCCGTGCCGCGCGAGGTGAAGATGTCGCGCAGCGTGTCAGGCAGCTCGCCGACGGGCCGGGCCTCCAGGCTCTCCAGCGGCTCCGGTCCATGCTGGATCTTCTTGTTGAGGAGGTACAGGAAGAGGACCAGCAGGATCGTGTAGAGCAGGATGAAGCCGCCCAGCGAGAAGACGATCTCCTCCGCGGACACCACCGGCGAGGTGCCGTTGGCGGTCAGCAGCAGGTCGTAGACGATCCAGGGCTGGCGACCGAACTCCGCCACCCACCAGCCGGCGGTGATGACGATGAGCGACACGAAGACCGTCGAGACGAGGATCCAGAGCGCCCAGCGGTACTCCAGGAGCTTGCGCTTCCAGAACCACAGCACCCCGGCCAGCATGGCGAAGGGCACGATGGCGAAGCCCAGGCCGACCATGAGGTGGTAGGACTGGAAGGTCAGGTTCACGACCGTCGGGGGCGTCTCGAAGGAATCGATGCCCTCGATGGTGGCATTCGGATCGCCCGTGGCCAGGAAGCTCAGCAGCCCGGGCACGGCGATGCCGGTGGTCGTGCCAGCCTCCTCGTCCACCCAGCCCACCAGGTAGGCCGGCGCGCTGGCCTCCGTCTGCCAGGTGCCCTCCATGGCCGCCAGCTTGGTGGGCTGGTTCTCGGCCACGCTGCGGGCCGACTCGGGGCCGAAGACGAAGGCGTTGGCGACGGCGAAGACGATGAAGAAGGGCACGGCCACCGCTAGCGACGCCCGGCCCAGGTCGGCGTGGCGGGCCCTGAGCACGTAGTAGGCGCTCACGCTGGCCACGAAGGCCGCGCCGGCCGTCCAGGAGGCGAAGAAGACGTGCAGCAGGCGCGGCATGAACGACGGCGTGAGGACGGTGGCCCAGAAGTCGGTCATGACGGCCCGCGCCGGCTCAGGCAGGGCCTGGATGTCGTAGCCGGCGGGCGTCTGCATCCAGGAGTTGGCGGCCACGATCCAGATGGCCGAGAAGTGCGCGCCGATGACGACCATGGCACTGGCCAGGAACCACATCCGCGGCCCGAGCCGGTTGCCGCCGAACAGCATCAGGCCGAGGAAGCCGCCCTCCAGGAAGAAGGCGAAGACGCCTTCCGCCGCCAGCAGCGAGCCGAAGATGTTGCCCACGAACCGGGAGTAGTCGGCCCAGTTCATGCCGAACTCGAACTCCTGGACGATGCCCGTGGCCACGCCCATGGCGAAGACGATGCCGTAGACCTTGACCCAGAAGAAGGACAGGCGGCGCCACTTGGGGTCCCTGGTGCGCAGGTAGAGGCCGCTCACCACGAGCAGCATCAGGCCCAGGCCCATGCTCAGGGGCGGGAAGATGAAGTGATAGCTGGCGGTCAGCGTGAACTGCAGTCGCGCCAGCAGCTCGGCATCCAAGGCATCGCCTCCGACTAGGGCTCAGCAATGGCGACGGCGCAGCCACCCGATCGCGGGGGGACCACGCCAGTCGCCAGTGTCGCGACCGCGATGGCCCTCGGGCGTGTGCCATCGGTCGACCCGTGGCAGGCCATTCGGCAGCCCCACGAGTGGCGAGGAGCGTCGGGCCGGGCGGCCATCCCAGGCGCCAGACCAGGCGGCCCGGGCGGCCCGGGCGGCCAGACCAGGCGGCCATCCCAGGCGGCCGCTGGATGGCGGAACGCGCGCCACGTCGTTCGCCAGCGACGAACGTCCTCACCGCGAGGGCCGACCGGGGGTGCCGCGAGCGGCCGCAGGCGCCGCTTCGGTCGGTGCCATCGAACGTCTGGCCCCCAGGCACGCCCTCGGGCCGGGATCACGACCCGTTCGACGTGGATTCGTTCGGCGGTGCCGACCGAGGGTCACGTTGCTGGTCGAGCGAGGCCGGCGGTCGCGTTCGTCACCCTTCGGTCGAGCGCGGTCGGCGGGAGCTCTCAGCTCGCGACGATCGTCGCCTCGTCCTGACGTGACCCCGAGACCGTCTCGGTCGCCGTCGTGTCTCTCACGAGCGCGTAGGTGACGGCCACGCCGTCGGCCATGATGAAGCAGCCACTTCGGACCGGACAGCCGCCGCAGCCGGCGTCATCGAAGCGGACAGCTCGCAGCTTGCCCCGCGAGACCAGCGTCTCCAGCATCCCCTCGAGGGCGGACTCCTCGACGTCCAGCTCCCGGTGCAGGTCGGCCAGGCACAGCGGCTGGCCGGCGGCGCGGATGGTGGCCAGGATGCGCGCCAGCATGGGATCAGGCGTAGCCCAGGAGCGTGCCGACCTGGAACACGACCACCGCCAGCAGCCATGCGAGGCCCAGCTGGTAGGCGCCGGAGAAGGCCGCCCAGCGCCAACCGAACTCCGACTTGATGGCCGCCAGCGTGGCGATGCAGGGCGTGTAGATGAGCACGAAGACGACGAAGGCGATGGCGGCCAGCGGCGTGAAGTTGGCTGCCAGCGCATCGCTCAGGGCCGTCTCCTGGGGCTCCTCCGCGTCAGCCGCGGGCATGAGATCCACGCCGGGGATGATGCTCAGCGTGGAGCGCACGGCGGAGTCGGTGGCCGCGACGAGGCCCGTGCCGATCTCGAGCAGGTCCTCGGTCACGCTTGGGGCAGCGACGACGTTGTCCTGGCTGCTGGCGGCGGCATCGTCCCCCTCGCCGACATAGGCCTGGGCCATGGTCGTCACCACGACCTCCTTGGCGATGAAGCCGGTCACGATGGCACCGGAGGCTTCCCAGGTGCCGAAGCCGGCCGGCTCGAAGGCCGGGGCGACGGCCGCACTGACCTGGCCGAAGTAGCTGTCTCGCTGGTCCTCCACGCCCCAGGGCAGGCTCATCAGGAACCACAGCAGCACCGACACCACAAGGATGACGGTGCCGGCCTTGACCACGAACTCCTTGGTCTTCTGCCAGGTGTGCGT
>JBFYUV010000295.1:0-14230 GCA_041299865.1 Chloroflexota bacterium | reverse complement strand
CCGCACCGCATGGGCTACCCGGCGCGGCTCTTCTACCTGGCCCTGGGCATGCCGCTCTCGTCGTTCCTGGGCCTCGTCATCTTCTCCTCGGAGACCGTCCTCTACGAGCACTACCTGACGCTGGTGCGCGACTGGGGTCCCACGCCGCTCGAGGA
Source organism: Chloroflexota bacterium (assembly GCA_041299865.1). Classification (GTDB taxonomy): domain Bacteria; phylum Chloroflexota; class Limnocylindria; order Limnocylindrales; family CSP1-4; genus JAFMJV01. The sequence goes on along the minus strand of JBFYUV010000295.1, from coordinate 14,075 downwards.
TCAGCAGTGGGCGGGTGGCATCATGTGGGCCGGCGGTGACCTGGCCTTCGTCGTGGCCCTGATCGTGACGGTGGCCGCCTGGCTGCGTCACGAGGAGCGCGAGAACCTGCGCGAGGACGCCCGGCTGGCGCGGCGGAAGTCGGCTCGCGAGGAGGTCGTGGCAGCGGCTCAGCGGGGCGCTGACACCTGACCCCCTGAACCTCCGGGGCTTCCTGCGCCAGGACATGACGCCAGGGGTCAGTATCGGCGACGGAAGGGGTCGGCAAGAGGGCGGAGGCCCGCTTCTGCCGTCGTTCGAAACCTGGCGGGACAGGAACAGCGACGGAGCCGCTCAGCGGCGCGCATGTGCGGGCGTTCCGCGGTCGATACTGACCTCAGGGGTGAGAGCGTCGGTCGTGCCGGTCGTGCCGGTCGTGACGCCGGTCAGGCGTCGTCCAGCTGCATGACGATGAGGCGGTTGCCGTCAGTCCGGTAGGTGACCTCGATGGCGTCGCCGAGGATCTGGTGCTCGGAGAGGTGCGCCGCCGGGAACTCCGGTCGGAAGCGCAGAGCGGTCGTGTCGAAGGTCAGGATCCGGCCATCCGGGGCGAGCAGTTCGAAGCTGTCCACCTGTCCCAGCGCTGGCGAATCGACGCTGTACACGATGCCGACCTGCTGCTCCAGCGTGGGCTCGCAGGCCGCCGCCGACCCCAGCGCCAGGACGGCCAGCACGAGCGACGCTGGGCGACGCCCCGCGAGCTGGAGGACCGACCTCACGCCAGCGGTACGAAGACGGCCACGTCCAGGATGATGAGCGCGAAGAGTGCCGTCAGGTAGGTGATGGAGTACTTGTACATGCGCACTGCCCGGGCATCCGTGCCTTCGCGCGCCATGGCCAGGGCCTGGATGAGGAAGAGCCCGCCGAGGATGATCGCGCCGGCCAGGAAGAGCAGGCCCATCTGCGCCACGGCGAAGAACACCAGCGTGATGGCCACCATGAGCACGCTGTAGAGCGCGATCTGGTGTGTCGTCTCGCGGACGCCGTGCGTGACCGGCAGCATGGGCACGTCGGCGGCCTCGTAATCGCCCCGGATGCGCAGCGCCAGGGCCCAGAAGTGCGGCGGCGTCCAGTAGAACACGATGGCGAAGAGGAGCAGCGCCGGCAGCGAGATGTCGCCCGTCACGGCCGCTCAGCCGATGACCGGGGGCAGCGCGCCGGCCGCCCCGCCTATGACGATGTTCTGCGGCGTGGAACGCTTCAGCAGCATCGTGTAGACGACGACGTAGAAGCCGATGGCCAGCAGCGACAGGAAGGCGGCCACGAGGTTCGTGGTGAAGGCCAGCCAGCCGAACGACACGACGGTCAGGATCAGGCCGAAGACCAGGGCGTCCTGAGGGCTGACCGCGTGGGCCGGCAGCGGTCGCCGCCGGGTGCGGATCATGATCTGGTCGATGTCGCGGTCGTAGACGTTGTTGATGGCGTTGGCAGCCCCGGCTGCGAGCGTGCCGCCGATGAGCGTGGCCACCACGAGCCAGGCGAAGGTCAGTGCGTCCATGTCGTCGACATAGCGCCAGGCCAGCACCATGGCTGGCACGGTCGTGACGAGGAGCAGCTCGATGATGCGCGGCTTCGTGAGCGCGACGTAGGCGCGGATCAGGTCGCGGCGGGTGGCCGGCGAGGCCGGTGCGGGGTCCTGGATGATCTGTTCGCCGCCGCTCCCGGCGGCCTCGATGACCGCCATGCGTGCGCGGTACCAGCCGTACAGGGCAGCCCCCCACAGCAGCGCCCAGATGAGCGAGCCCAGGGCCAGATGGAGGGACACCACCCACCATTCGAGCGTCATCCAGATCTGGAGAGCCCCGACCATGACCTGGATGGCGAACAGCGTGGCGGCCGTCCCGACCAGGGCCAGCATGACGTCCGCGCCGGCGACCGGGTGCGCCGACCGACCACGCGCCGCACGCCACACCACGATCGTGGTCACGAGCACGATGATGCCCACGATGGCGGCCACGATGCGATGGGCGAACTGGCGCATCTGGAGGTTGGCCACCGCGGCATCCGCCGAGAAGGCCGGGATGAGCTGGCCGTCGAAGAGCGGCCACTCGGGGAAGATGAGGGCGGCGCAGCCGGCCGCGCCGCGGTCCACGCCGGGGCAGGTCGTCTCCGCACCAAAGAGCAGCAGGGCAAAGACCGACAGCGCCGCGAAACCCACCAGGATGGGCACGCGGACGGCGGCGCCGTGGCGCGGCAGGTCGACCGGGAAGCGGGAGCGGACGAACACGAACAGGAACGTGCCCAACAGGATCATCGCCGTGGCCAGGTGCGCCAGCACCGTCTCCGCGGAGTTGTTCATGTCCACCGTGAGCTTGCCGAGGTAGGCCTGGAAGGCCACGATGGCCAGTGCCACGAAGGACGCGACGACGATGGAGCGGATGGCGCGCTGTGTCCGGACGGCCGAGACGACGAGGCCCAGCACCAGGAAGCCGATGACGACGCCCCACCAGCGATGGATCGACTCCAGCCAGGCCGCGGTGTCACCGAGGGCCGGGATGACCTGCCCGTTGCAGAGCGGCCAGTCCGGGCAGCCCATGCCCGATCCGGTGCTGCGGACGATGACGCCGATGACGACCATCACGTAGGTCGCCACGACCGACGACAGGGCCAGCTTCTGGAAGCCGGTAAGGCTGAGGCTCATGGGCACGCGCGATCGTACCAAGGGATGCCTCCGATCGTGCCGGACGGGCCCGCCACGGCCGGCTGCGTGAACGGCGCAGGGGCGGTACTGTCCCGACTCATGAGCAGGAGTTGGCGGCGATCGTCGGTCTGGGCCATGAGCGTGCTCGTCGCGACCTCGGCCTGCACCTCGGGCACCGGGTCCGCCGATACCCAGGAGTCGGGCGCCGGGTCCGCCGATACCCAGGAGTCGGCGGTCGCGTCCACATCGGACGTGCGACTCTGCGGATCCGGCGACGGAGCCGCCTTCGAGCACCCCGACTGGCCCGTGGGCGGCGGCGCAGAGCCGGCCTTCCTGCCCGTCGTGCAGTCGTCGCTCATCAGCGTCGGTCCCAGCCGCTTCCTCTACAACGTGCTCGACGAGGGCTATCGGCAGCTGGCGGCCCCGGATGTCCCCAGCCATGTCGACTTCTACGCCCTGGAGCGAGACCCTGAGACACCCGCTGCCAGCGTGGCGGCCAGTTACCTTGCCAGCGGACTCGGCCGCGGCCTGTACCGGGCGGCCGTCGACTTCGACTGCGTCGGCGAATGGGGCGCGGAGATCTCCACGACGCTGGGTGACGGCTCGACAGCCAGCGAGCGGCTGCGCTTCGAGGTCCAGCCGGTAGGGTCGACACCGGCCATCGGCGCCCCGGCGCCACGCTCGGAGAGCCTCACCGCGATGACGCTCCAGGAGGTGCGCCGCATCTCCACGGACCCCAACCCCTACGCGGTCGCCTACGCGTCCACGGTGGCCGAGGCGGTCAGCTCCGGCCAGCCAGCCATCATCTTCTTCGCCACGCCGGCCTTCTGCCAGACGGGCTTCTGCGGACCCACCGTCGAGCTGGTGAAGTCCGTGGCCCGGGAGTACGAAGGCAAGGTCGCCTATGTCAACGTGGAGCCCTACGAGCTCCACGAGACGGTGGACGGGTTGCGGCCGGCCCTGGACGCGGACGGGCATCTGCAGCCGGTCGCCGCGGCGCTCGAGTACGGCATCCCGGTCGAGCCCTACCTCTTCCTCGTCGACGCCCAGGGCAACGTCTTCGCCAAGTTCGAGGGCATCGTGGGCGGCGACGAGCTCCGTGCCGCCATCGAGGACGTCCTGACCGGGAGCGCCTGACCGCGGCTGATCAGAGGCGCCAGGGTCCTTGGCGCAGGCTGCCCCGGTCGCGGCGGCGCGGGAGCGCCGTGCCCACCAGCTCGCGCGGGTCACTGATCTGATGCCCGGCGCACCAGGCCTCGAGCTCGAGGGCCAGCCGACCAGGCAGCGTCGGGTCAGCCAGGGCAGCCGTGGCCAGGCCCACGGCCGTGGCACCGGCTGCCAGGTAGTCGAGGACATCATCCAGGCTGGCCACGCCACCGATGCCGACGATGGGTACCGAGACGGCCTGCGCGATCTCGTAGACAGCCCGCAGACCGACCGGCTTGATGGCCGGTCCGGACAGGCCGCCGTAGGCCGTGCCCAGCAGGGCCCGGTCTCGGTCGCGGGCCACGGCCAGGGCCGGCAGCGGGCCGATGGCGCTGATGGCGTCGGCGCCGGCCGCCGCCACGGCGCGCGCGATCTCGCGCAGGTCCGGCGCCACGGGCGTCAGCTTGACGATGAGCGGCAGGTCGGTGGCGGCGCGAGCCGCCACGGTGGCCAGCTCGCTGGCCTCCACCTCCAGCCCGATGGGGAGGCCGCCGCGTCCACGGTCAGGGCAGGCCAGGTTCAGCTCCAGCCCGGCCACCTCTGGCGCGAGCTCCAGGCGCCGGGCCAGCCAGCCGATATCCTCAGCGCTGTCAGCGCACAGGCTGACGATGACGGGCACGTCCGAGGCGCCCCACCGCGGACCGTGCCGGCGCAGGACGGCATCGAGGCCGGGATCCTGGAGCCCGATCGACCAGAGCAGCCCGCCCGGCTGCATGGCCATCCGCGGCGGCCGGCTCCCGTGGCGCCGCGTGCGTGTCGTGCTGCGTGTGACGATGGCAGCCGGCGCCAGCTCAGCCACGGCATCGAGGAACTCGGTGGCGTAGCCGGCCCCACCGGCCGCCACGATCACGGGATGCGCCAGCCGTAGCCCGCCCGGACGCAGTGGTGCCAGGTCGACGGTCACGGGTGCTGCCTCCCGACCGACCCGGGCCTCACGGCTGCCGCTCCAGGACCAGCTCGTCGATCGCGAAGGTCGGCCCCTCTCGACAGACGCGCAGCGGGCCAGCGGTGCCCTCGACGACGCAGCCCAGGCAGACCCCGAGGGCGCAGCCGGCCTCGTGGGGCAGGGCCACCTGGAGCCAGGACGTCCGACGGGCAGCCGTGCGGGGCATCCGGCGCCCGGGGCGCCGCCCGAGTCGTGCCACGCCCAGGCGACCATCGCGCCCGCGGGCCAGCATCGCCAGCTGCTCGAGGAGCGACCAGGATCCCGCGGCGAAGCATTGGTCGGCCCAGGCCTCGTAGTCGATGACGAGGTCGTGCACGCCTCCACGGTGGCCGAGCGAGCCGTCTATCGTGGCGACCGCGTACTCGGCCTCGTCCGGCAAGAGCCAGGAAGGGAGCACCTCGGCAGCCGTTGCGACGCCGAGCAGCAGCGTGACCTGGCGACCGCCTGTCACAGCCTCGTCGAGGAGCGCCCGCACCCGCGCCATGCCTGAGCCGTCACAGACGACGAGCAGATGCCGGCTGCGCGCATCCACGCTGAAGCCGCGGCCGAGCGGTCCGTCGAGCCGCACCTGGTCGCCGTCGTGGAGGCGCAGCAGCTCTGCCCCCGCCGACCGCTCGTCGACGAGAAGGACGATGGTGCCGCCGACACGGTCGAAGCCGGCCACCGGGATCACCGGCAGCAGCAGCCCGCTCGGACGCGGTGCCAGCAGGTGCACGAACTGGCCGGCCTGGACGCGCCGCGCCAGGCTCGGGGCCCGCCAGGTCAGCAGTCGCTGGCCGGGCAGGACCTCGCGTGATGCGATGAGCTCGGCGACCTCGCCGCCGAACGGTTGGCGGCCCACGGCGCCGCGGGCAGAGTCGCGCCCGGATTCGGAGTCGCGACCGATGGCGTGGCCGCCTTCGAGGCCGGCCCCGCTGTCGGGTCCGCTATCGGGTCGGCCGACCGGATCAGCGCCCGTCGGTCGAGTCGGCGGGCTTGTCGCCCTCGTCGCCTTCGTCGCCCTCTGGCTGCTCGTCCCCGTCCGTCTCGTCCTCGAACTCGGGGGCCACGTCAGGGTGCTGGTCGGCCAGGGCCTCCGCCAGTTCGCCGAAGAGGTCCGTGGGATCGTAGAACTGGACGAGCTCCTCCGAGCTGGTGAGCGGCTGCCAGCCACCCTCGCCCTCGCCTTCCACCTCCGGCACGACCTCTGCCTCGAAGGCGCCGCTGGCGCGGAACCAGAGGCGCTCGTCGTCATCCTCGAGGACCATGCTGTCGCCGAGCACGCTGGCCAGGTTCTCAGAGGCATCCTGGAAGTCATCCAGCAGGCGTGCCTCAGCGCGCTGGCTGCGCTCCTGGAAGGTGAGCGCCAGGTCGTAGAGCATGCGGGCCGCGTCATCCTTGGTGCTCGGCGTGCCCGCATACCCGGCCCAGCCCTCGGCCGGCTCGGGCTGTCCCTCCTGCTCGACCCCGACCTCCGAGGCGACCCCGGCGACCTCAAGGAGGTCTTCGGCTGCCGTCGGCTCGGGCTCCAGGCCGGCTTCGATGCGAGCCGCCTCGGCGAAGGCGGCGTAGATGTCCGACGGGTTGTAGATCTCGACGATCTCGCCGGCGCTCTCGATGACCTCCGTCTCGGCGACCCACTCGCCAGCATCGTCCTGGTAGCGGGTGCGCGAGCGGAACGTGCCCTCGGCGGTCATGGCGAGGTACTCAGGCTCATCGTCGATGAGCACGAGGCCCCCCAGCTCGCGGATGTGCTCGCGGTTCTCGTGCAGGAACGCATCGAGCTGTCTGGCCGCATCAGTCAGGAAGGAGGCGCGCTCGATCCCGGCTTGCATCGCGATCTCGCCAAGTGCGGCGGCTCGTAGCTGTTCGTCCATCGTCTGCCTCCTCCGGGTATGGCCCTAGGGGTGGAACTCCAGGTCGGGACCCATGCGCTCGCGCAGGAACATGGCGTGGTGACGCTCGAACATCCACTCACCGGCTCGGTGGCCGATGGCCCGTGATCGGGCATCGCCCTCCAGCTTGTCGATGGTCTCGTAGTCGGGCAGTTCGAGCAGGATGACGTTGTCGAAATCCCAGCCGTAGGCCACGTTGTACCAGCCCAGGAAGCGCATCCCGAAGTCCTTCTCGTAGCGCTCGACCTGCTTGGGGAAGAGCTTCTGCATGAAGAACTTGAAGAAGGGATCGCGACCACGACGGACCGAGAAGAATGTGGCCAGGACCGGCACGCTGCCTCCGACTGCGACTGAACGACATTGTCGCATGCGTCCGGGCTCCGTCTGTGTCGCCGCCAGCGGCTTACGCGACGCTCGGCCGGCGCTGGACGCTACGCGGCCAACACCCCCAACAGCAGGTCCACGAGCGCTGCCTGGGCGGGGTTCATGGCGCTGCGGGCAGCTTCGGGCTCGAACCAGGCCAGGCGGTCAAGCTCAGGGACCTCGATCACGATGCCCGAGTGGGGCGGCCACTCCATGCTGAACGTGTTGGACCACGCATCCGCTGGATCGAGGTTGCCCTCCACGGCCCAGGCGTGCACGACCTTGCCGCCGCGCTGCGTGACGCTGCCCAGCTCGATCGTGCGTGCTGCGGAGCCCAGCACGTGGCCGGTCTCCTCGCCGAACTCCCGCCGGGCTACCGACCAGAGGTCCTCACCGTCCTCGACCTCGCCCTTGGGGATCGACCAGATGCCCATGTCGCGGTGCTCGAAGTAGGGTCCGCCGGGGTGGCCCAGCAGCACCTCGATGCCGCTCGCCGTCTGCCGGAAGAGGAGGATGCCGGCGCTCACGCGCGCCCGCGGCGGGCCGTCAGCCACGGTCTGGGTCGTCCGGCGCGGGTTCGGTGTCCGGCGCGGGTTCGGTGTCCGGCAGCGCGGCCGCCGGGTCGGTCTCGTCCGCCGGCTCGGGCGCGGGTGCCGGCTCGGGCGCGGGCGCGGGCGCCGGCTCGGTGTCCTGATCCTCGAGCTGGCCGATGGTCGGCGTGGCCTTCGGGTCCAGGGGGGCCCGGCGTGTGCGTCGATCGGCGGCCACGAGACGCAGCAGGAAGATGATGGTCTGGCCGCTGAAGAGCAGCAGGATGAGCGTGAAGATGAGCAACGCGCCGCTGATGAAGGGATCCCAGCCCCACATCACCGTCAGGGGCGTGAAGATGAGGAAGAACGTCAGCAATCCGACCTGGATCCAGAAGCAGCCCAGGCCGGGACCCCGCTCGGAGTCGAGCGGCTCACCCTTGTAGACAGGCGGTTGGGCGGACGTGCTCACGGGGCGAGGCAGGCGCGCGTTCGGCAGGCGTGGAGCGAGGGTCCGGGCACGCCGTCCATCGTACGACGCCCGGCGCCGGTCTCGTGGTCGGTGGCGTCCATGTGGGACAGATGGCCCCATCGGCCCCGACGCGTGGCCCTTGGCCGGCCATCCGCTCCAGGTGGAAGATGGGGTCAGGAATCTGCAGCGGGGGAACCAGCGATGCCCTGTGAAGGCCCCGTCCATCTTCGCCATGCCACTGTCGCCGACGCGGCCGGCATCGCCAGGGTCTATCAGGCTGGCTGGCACGAGGCGCACGCCGATGTGGTGCCTGCCGACTACCTCGCCTGCATGCGCGCCAAGGGTCGCGAGGACTTCTGGCGCACCGAGCTCGAGGTCGAGGCGTCCGACCGCAAGCCCTGGGTGGCGCTCATCGACGAGGACGTCGTGGGCTTCGCCAGCGGGGGCCCGTCGCGCGACGAGGGCGCGGCTCGCAGTATCGGCGAGGTCTACCAGGTCTACGTGGAGCCAGGCTGCTGGGGCCGTGGTATCGGCGAAGGGCTGCTACGGCATGTCCTCAAGGACCTCCGCGAGCACGGCTTCACGCGTGTGGACACGTGGATCGTCGCGGCGAACGTCGCGGCGCGCGCCTTCCTGGAGAGACAGGGCTGGCAGGCTGAAGGTGCCACGCGAGAGGAGGAGTGCGGCGAGACGCAGGTGGAGCAGGCGCGCTACAGCCACACGCTGAAGTAGCCCGGACTGGCGCGGAACGGCACTACCTGTCCCCGGTTCGGTAAGGATCGAAGGCTGCCCATGACCCGGTCAGAGGACCGCCTCCACGTGCACGATGGAACCTGCCGGTGCATAGGGCACCGTGTTGCCCTCGATCAGTCGGCCGTCCACCAGGAGCCGAGCCCGGGCACCGGCCGCACCTGAGTTGGTGACGCTGATCCGGTAGGTGGCGCCACGCGCCACCCGGGTGACCTCCCAGCTCGGGACGTCCGGACCGATCTGCGGATCGATGATGAGGCCCTCGTAGTCAGGGCGGATCCCCAGCAGGTACTGCGAGACGGTCACGAAGTTCCAGGCGGCCGTGCCCGTCAGCCATGAGTTCTTGGCCTCGCCGTGGCGAGGTGCCTGCCTGCCCGCGATCATCTGCGCGTAGACGTACGGCTCGAGGCGGTGGACCTCGGAGATGTCCTCGCGATAGGCGGGCGTGATGCGGCGGTAGTAGTCGAACGCCCGCTCCCCGCGACCGACCATCGTCTCGGCGATCATCAGCCACGGGTTGTTGTGGCAGAAGACCCCGCCGTTCTCCTTGTAGCCCGGGGGGTAGGTGGAGACCTCGCCGAGCTCGATGCGGTAGCTCGTGTAGGCCGGGTACTGCAGGACCAGCCCATGATCGGTGCCCAGCAGATCCGACACCGAATCGAGCGCTCGGACGGCCGGGCTGCTGGCGTATCGGGGGTCGCCCGGGTCGCTGGTGGTCAGTCCGATGCCCGCCATGACGGCCATGCCCTGCGGTTCGATCCAGATCCTGCCCTCGGCGTTCTCGTGGCTGCCGACCTTGTTGCCGTTGTAGTCGTACGCGCGCAGGAACCACTCGCCGTCCCAGCCATGGGAGAGCACCGCCTCGCACATCAGGGCCACAGCCTCCCGTGCCCGGTTCGCCACGTCGGGCAGCCCGCGACGCTCGGCGATAGACGCGTACTGCGGTCCGATCGCGGCGAACATCGCGGCGATGAACACCGACTCGGCCGAGCCGCCCGCCTGGTTCTCGGTGGTCTGGAACGACTCACCGGGCTCGCTGGAGAAGCAGTTGAGGTTCAGGCAGTCGTTCCAGTCAGCGCGGCCGATGAGTGGCAAGCCATGCGGGCCGAGGTTGGCCAGGGTGAACTCGAACGATCGTGTCAGGTGCTCGAAGAGCGGGGCGGCCTGCGCCTCGTCGTTGTCGAACGGCACCTGCTCATCAAGGATCGACCAGTCCCCGGTCTCCTTGAGGTACGCGGCCACGCCGAGGATGAGCCAGAGCGGGTCGTCGTTGAACCCGGATCCCACGTCGTTGTTGCCGCGCTTGGTCAGGGGCTGGTACTGGTGGTAGGCCGAGCCGTCGGGGAACTGCGTGGCGGCGATGTCCAGGATCCGCTCGCGGGCCCGGTCCGGCACCAGGTGCACGAAGCCCAGGAGGTCCTGGTTGGAGTCGCGGAAGCCCATGCCGCGGCCGATGCCCGTCTCGAAGTACGAAGCGGAGCGGGACAGGTTGAACGTCACCATGCACTGGTACTGGTTCCAGGTGTTGACCATGCGGTCGAGCTTCGGGTCCGTGGATCGCACCCTGAACGTGGCCAGCAGCCGGTCCCAGTAGGCGCGCAGCTCGTCGAAGGCGGCCTGTGTCTGGGCCTCGGTGGAGAAGGCGGCCAGCAGCTCGTGGGCCCGGCTCTTGGCCACCACCTGGCCCTCGGCGATCCCGGCGGCCTCGTCCGCCGGCTCCCACTTCGCCTCTCGCGGGTTCTCGATGTACCCCAGCACGAACGTGAAGCTGCGGGACTCCCCGGGCGCCAGGTCGATGGCCAGGTGGTGCGAACCGATCGGGTACCAGCCTGAGGCCACGGAGCCCGCCGCAGCGCCGGCCCACGGGACGGCGGCCTCCGCGAGGGAGTTGTAGGCCCCCAGGAACGTGTCCCGGTCGGTGTCGAAGCCCGCGGCGCGCGCGTTGACCCCGTACACGGCGTAGTGGTCGCGGCGCTCGCGGAACTCGGTGCGGTGGTAGATCGCGGACCCGTGCGGGCCGTCGAGCTCTACCTCCACCTCGGCGAGCGACAGGTTGCGCTGGTAGTTGGTCTGGTCGTCCTGGGCATTCCAGAGGGCGAACTCGAGAAATGAGAACAGCCCGATCGACTTGGCAGCCGCCGACTCGTTGGTCAGCGTCACCTGCTGCACCTCGGCGTTGCGACCCAGCGGCACGAAGAGCCGGACTGCGGCGGTCAAGTCCCCGCGGGATCCGCTGATCGTCGTGTAGCCCATGCCGTGCCGGGCCTCGAAGTGGTCCAGCTCGGCCTTCACGGGCAGCCAGGACGGCGTCCAGACATCACCGCCGTCGTTGATGTAGAAGCAACGGCCCCCGGCGTCGGTCGGGATGTTGTTGTAGCGATAGCGCGTCAGGCGGCGCATCCGCGCATCTCGGAAGAAGGCGTACCCGCCGGCCGTGTGTGACACCAGGGAGAAGAACTCCTCAGTGCCCAGGTAGTTGATCCAGGGGTACGGCGTGCGGGGGGTCGTGATGGCGTACTCGCGAGCCTCGTCGTCGAAGTATCCGTAGCGCACGTCAGGCCTCCAGGGATCTCACGAGCCGGTCGCGATCCACGGATCCTCCGAGAGGATGACCTCATCGCTGCCGTCCATCTCCGCCACGCGCACCTGGACGGAATCGCGCAAGGAGGTGGGCACGTTCCTGCCCACGAAGTCGGCGCGGATGGGCAACTCCCGGTGGCCCCGGTCGATGAGCACCGCCAGCCGGACGGCGGCCGGCCGGCCCAGGGCCAGGAGGGCGTCGAGCGCGGCGCGGACGGTGCGCCCCGTCTTGAGCACGTCGTCAACCAGGACGACGGTGGTCAGCGCGGGGTCGTAGGGACGCAGCGTCGGGTAGGGGATGGCGGCCGCGGCGTCGGGATCGAGGGCACCGCCCCGGTCGTCGCGGTACGGCGTCACGTCAAGGGCGACGACCGGCACGACCACCCCGACCTGGGTCTCGATGACGGTCGCGATGCGGCGCGCCAGGGCAGGCCCGCGGCGCTCGATGCCCACCAGCGCCAGGTCGCCGGCACCGCCCTGGCGCTCGACGATCTCGTGGCCGATACGGACGATGGCCCGGCGCATCTCGTCGGCCGACATGATCTGGTGCGCGCTCATCGGTCACCTCCTTGACGGCAGGGTACCCCGACGCATGGGTCAACGAGCGGTCCGACCCACCAGGCCGGCCTCCCGCCGACCCGCCGACCCGCCGACCGCCACCGACCGCGGTCAGCGGCGCGGGAAGTCGTCCCAGGAGCGACCGACGTCCGGCTCGTCATGGGCCGCCGATTCCCCCGAGGCCGCACGTGTCGAAGCCAGCAGTTCGTCGACCGCTTCCTCCGGGCTGATGGGATTGACGGGCAGCCCGGTACCCAGCTCGAGGCCACCGATCTCGCGCAGCCGTGGATGGATCTCCCAGTGCCAGTGAAAGGTCTCGCGCACGTTCTCGTGCAGCGGCGCCGTGTGCAGGACGAGGTTGTAGGCGGGCCCTTCCAGCGAGCCCAGCATGCCGATGACCTTGCGCAGGGTCTCCGCCGCGGATGTCAGCTGCTCGTCGGTGGCCTTGCCGAAGTCGGCCTCGTGGTGCCGCGGGACGACCCACAGCTCGAAGGGTGAGCGCGAGGCGTAGGGCGCGAAGCAGACGCTGGCGGCGTCATCGAAGACGAGTCGGTCGCGCCGGGCCACCTCGGTCTCCACGAGGCGACACCAGGGGCAGACGCCCTCCTTGATGACATAGCGGGCCGCTCCACCGAGCTCCTCGCCGATGCGATGCGGGATGAGCGGCAGGTCGTAGACGTCGAAGCAGAGGTGGTTGGTCATGGCGCCGGCCTGCTCGCCCCAGTTCTGGACGACCTGCAGGTACTCGGTTCCGCGCTGCCCCTGTGCCCGCACGATGCGCTCGCGGGCCAGTGCCAGCATCTGGATGACGATGGCCTCGGTCTCTTCGCCGAGTGCCCCGTGGTGCCCATCGGGTGCCACGATCGTCTCCCACGAGCCGACGTCGCCGAGCAGGCCCATGGCCAGTTCCTCGGGCCCGCCTTCGCCTGAGCCCGACCCTTCGCGGCCGCGGTCGCGTGGCATGGCCACGCCCGACGGCGTGTTCGCACCCAGCGTGAAGGCCTGCGGCTTGAGCGTGCGCAGCCAGGCGTGCCCGTCGGGCGTGGAGCGGCAGTTCTGGCAGCCCGTGTCGGGAGTCGGCACGCGGCGGGCCGGGCGGGCGAAGCGTGTACGGTCGAACTCCCGATCGACCACGGTCGCCACCCACCAGCCGGTGATGTCGTCGCGGCGGAGTTCGAAGAGGCCGCCGGCCATCGGGCGTCAGGCTCCCACGCCAGCGGCGGGCTGCTCGACTCCCGTGGACCGCGGAGCTGAGCCAGGTGCCGACTCCACGCCAGGCTCGGGCGCAGGCTCCACGCCAGGCTCGGGCGCCGACTTGGAGCGTCGCTCCATCTCGGCCTCCACCAGCCGCCGCGCGAAAGCGGCGCCGAAGCGTCGGCCGGCCTGCCCCACTGCCTCGGTCGATGGCTCTGCCGCCGGCCCCTGCCAACCCAGCTCACGCGCGATGGACGTGACGTCCAGGCCGGCCATGCCGCAGGGGTCGATGAGGCCGAAGTCGGCCAGGCGGGTGCCGATGTTGAGTGCGATGCCGTGATACGTGATGCCGCGCTCGACGCGCAATCCCAGGGCGCCGAGCTTGCGCGGTCGCGGGCCGTCCACGTCCACCCAGGCGCCCGGGTAGCCGGGCCGCTGCGCGGCGGTCACGCCGTAGGCGCCGGCCACGTCGATCATGGCCAGCTCCAGGGCGCGGACGAAGGGCCGCAGCAGGACGCCGCGCTCGGAGAGCTTCACGATGGGGTAGGCGACCAGCTGGCCGGGCCCGTGGTAGGTGACCTCGCCGCCGCGCTCCACGCGGATGACCTCGATGCCGCGGCGCTCGAGCTCCGCAGGGGAGGCGAGGACGTGGGCCTCGGTGGCGTGCCGACCCAGCGTCAGCACGGGGTCGTGCTCCACGAGCAGCAGGGTGTCGGGCGCTGTCCCGGCGTCACGGTCGGCCACCAGCGCGCGCTGCCGCTGCCAGGCGTCGCGATAGGCCATGCGCCCCAGCCACTCGACCACGAGGTCCATGGCGCGGACGGTAGCACGCACGTCTGCGGGCGTCGGCTGCCGTGATCGGGCGGCTGAGCGCCCTCGGGCGTCAGGGCGCCGGGGGTTCGCCAGCCTGCCAGTCGGTGACGGTCT
>JBFYUV010000292.1:0-6318 GCA_041299865.1 Chloroflexota bacterium | reverse complement strand
ACGAAGGCTCTTCATCACACCCAGCTCGACGCTCTACCCCATCCACACGAAGGACAACGGGTCCGGCGTGCCCGCGCGGGTCCTGCGGGAAGCGCAGGCATCGCCGGCACGTGGACCCCATGGCTAAGGAACCCACCCGGCTAGTCCGACAGCACCCGGCGCGGGACGATCACTGGGGCGTGTCGCGGTCACCGAGGACGCCATGACTGGACTCAGGGGGATCTACGCCCCGATCTGTACACCCTTCGCCGCCGATGAGGAGCTGGACCTCGGCGCACTCAGCTCCAATCTCGACCGCTACGCCGAGGCTGGCGTCGGGGGCCTGCTCACGCTCGGCAGCAACGGCGAGAACCGCAGCCTCGATGAGGTTGAGCGACTGGCCGTGCTCGAGACCGTCGTGCGCCACCGAGGCGAGGGCCAGGTCATCCTTGCGGGTGCCACGTACGACGCCCAGCGCGGAGCCGAGCGCTTCCTTGCGGCGGCCGGCGACCTCGGGGCCGACCATGGTCTCGTGCTGGCGCCCGGCTATTTCCGCAAGCTCATGACCGACGAGGTCCTCTACCGCTACTTCGCGTCACTGGCGGACGACTCGCCGCTGCCCATCCTTCTCTACAACGCTCCCGGCTTCAACGGCATCACACTCTCACCCGAACTCGTCGGCCGGCTCGCGCGACACGGCAACATCGTGGGGCTCAAGGACAGCGCCTCATCGGGCATCGAGGCCTTCCTGCCGCTTCAGGCTCCCGACTTCGCGGTGCTGGCCGGTTCGGCGAACTTCCTCCTCGCCGCCATGCGCGGCGGCTCGCCGGGCGGGACGGTCTCGCTGGCGAACTCGTTCCCCGCCGTCGCCCTGCGCCTCTATCAGTACGGCCGCGCCGGCGACGACGCCGCGGCCGCTGACGCCTATCAGGCCTACGTGACGCGCGTGAACGCCGCCATCAGCGGCCGCTACGGAGTCCCTGGCGTGAAGGCTGCCATGGACCTCGCAGGCTTCGTCGGAGGCTGGCCGCGCCGGCCGCTGCTGCCCCTCGACGAGAGCGCCCGGGCGGACTTGCGCACGGTGCTGGAGACCGAGGGGCTGCTGTAGTGGGTCAGGACATCCTGGCCATCGATGTCGGCACCTCCGGGCTCAAGCTGGGTCTGTATGCGCCAGACCTCGAGCTGCGCACGAGCGCCAGTCAGGCGTACGAGCCAGAGCTGGGCGAGGGGGGCCAGGCCGATGTCGACCCCGAGACCTGGTGGATGGCCATCGCGTCGGCGTGTCACGAGGTCGGTCCAGCGCTTGCGGGAGTGGGCGTGGTCTCGCTATCGGTCACCACTCCCGGCCTGACGCCGATGGCCGCCGATGGCAGACCGCTGGGTCCAGCCATCCTCTTCCTCGACGGGCGCTCGCACGAACAGGCGGCCGCCATCCGGGCTTCGTTCGGCGAAGAGCGGTTCCTCGCGGAGGCCTGCAACCTGCCGGTCTCCGGCGGCTCGTCGCTCGCGAGCATCCTCTGGATCCGCGACCATCGACCGGACATCTGGAAGCAGGCCGCGAAGTTCGGCCACACCAACACGTATGTGGCCATGCGTATGACCGGCAGGTGGGCCATCGACCCATCGACGACCTCGATCACCGGCCTCTACGCCACGACCCGCAACGACCTCACCTGGAACGTCGACGTGCTCGAGGCAGCCGGCCTTGAGTACAACCGCCTTCCACCCCTGATGCACTCCTTCGACCCCGTGGGCGAGATGCTGCCCGCGGTCGCCGATGAGCTGGGCGTGCCACGCGGCGCGGTGGTGCTCTGCGGTGGGAACGATGCCGCCCTGGCGGCGTGGTCGGGCGGGCTGTCCGAACCAGGTGACGCGAACATCATCAGCGGCACCTGCGACATCGCCAACGTGTGTACCGCTGAGCCACTGGCATCCGCCGAGTTCAACGTCCGAGCCCATGTCCTGCCGGGCAGGTGGCTCACCTTCTTCGTGCTCAACACCGGAGGTGTGGGCTATGACTGGTTCCACCAGGCGATGTGCCGGGAGATGGACGCGCTCGAGTTCTACGGCGAGTACGTGCCCTCGACCCTGGAGGCCTTCCTGTCCGACCCCGACATCGAAGCCCGTGAACGGGCACTGCCGGACTACCTGCCCTACCTCGGTGGCAGCCGCTACTCGCTCGAACCGCAGACGGCCTCGTACTCCGGCGTCAGCCTTCGGACGTCGCGCGAGGACCTGTTGCTCTCGATGATCCGCGGCAACCTGCGCTACCTGGGGACGCACTTCGCGCAGGTGTCGCGGCTCGTCCCGGTCAACCATGTGGTCGGCATCTCCGGTGGAGCCGCGCGCATCCGGGGCATGCTCGAGGCACGGGCGCGCTGGACGGGCGACTACGAATACCGCTTCCAGGACCAGTCGTCGATGCTCGGGGCAGCCATGCTCGGGCGCATCTACCAGGACGGCGGCCTGGCGTGACGAGGGGGAGGAGCGGCCGATGCCTGTAGTGTCGACCAAGGAACTGGTGACGGCCGCCATGATGGGCGGCTACGCGATCCCGGCCATCAACATCGTCAACGACCTCACCCTCGAGGCCGTGCTGGCTGCGGCGGAGGAGCTGCGCAGCCCGATGATCGTGCAGACGTCGGTCAAGACCGTGCGCTCCATCGGCCTCGAGGTCCTCAAGGGCATGTGGGACACGATGGCCGCCCGCGGCCGCGTGCCCGTCGCACTCCACCTCGACCACTGCCCCGACCGTGAGGTCATCAGTGCCTGCCTGGCCGCGGGCTGGAGCTCGGTGCTCTTCGATGCCCACGAGCTGTCGGTCGAGGAGAACGAGCGCCAGTGCATCGAGGTCGTGGCCGAAGCGCGCCGCTACGGCGCCCATGTCGAGGGCGAGATCGAGGGCATCCGCGGCGTGGAGGACGGCATCGGCTCCGACACGGAGGGGCCGGTCCAGACGCTGGAGGTGGCGGTCGGCTTCATCAAGCGCACCGGCGTGGACATCTTCGCGCCGGCCATCGGCAACGCCCACGGCCTGTACAAGGCCCGTCCCACGCTCGACCACCAGCGCATCAGCGACCTCGTGGCGGCCACGGGCATCCCCATGGCCCTCCACGGCGGCACGGGGTTGTCGGCCGAGCAGTTCAGCGATCTCATCGCCCGCGGCTGCGCCAAGGTCAACGTGTCGACAGCGCTGAAGATGGCCTACATGGAGGCCAGCCGCGAGTACCTCGTGGCGAACCCTACGGCCGCCGACCCGCCCAAGCTGTTCGCCCACGTGCGCGAGGCCGTGATGCGCATGACGCGCGAGCACATCCACATGTTCGGGGCGGAGGGTCGCGCGTGAGCGCGCTCATCTTCGACTGCGATGGCGTTCTGGCCGACACCGAGCGCCTTGGTCACCTGCCCGCCTTCAACCGCACCTTCCGCGAGTTCGGGCTGCCGGTGCAGTGGACGGAGGAGGCGTACGGCGTCGCGCTCGGCATCGGCGGTGGCAAGGAGCGCATGGCCGCGCTGCTCACGCCCGAGTTCGTTGCTGAGGCCGGCCTGCCGGCCGACTCCGAGGGCCAGGCGGCGGAGTTAGCGAAGTGGCACCGGCGCAAGACCGAGCTCTACGTCCAGCTGGTGCAGGCGGGCGAGTTGCCGCCCCGCCCCGGCATCCGGCGCATCGTGAGCGAGGCGCGCAGCGAGGGCTGGCAGCTGGCCGTCTGTTCGACCTCCGCTGAAGCCTCGGTCCGGGCCATCCTCGAGCACGCGGTCGGCACCGAGGCTGCCGCCGGCTTTCTCGTCCTCGCCGGCGACGTGGTGCCGCGCAAGAAGCCGGCCCCGGACATCTACCGGATGGCGCTCGAGCGGCTCGGCATCGGACCCGGCGAGGCTGTCGTCCTCGAGGACTCGCGCAACGGCCTGCTCGCCTCGGTCGGGGCCGGCCTGACCACGGTCGTGACCGTCAATGGCTACACGCGCGACGAGCTCTTCGATGAGGCAGTCCTGGTGGTGTCATCGCTGGGCGACCCGGATGCTGATCCCATCGAGATCCTGGCCAACCGCAGTCCGGCCCGACCGGTCGGGTACGTGAACCTGGCCGACGTGGCAGCCTGTCTCGGCTGACCTGGACCCCGCGCCGCCCCGCCGCCGGGGCGCACGCCCGCGTCGGGTCGCTACCCTAGCCTCATGCCAGCCGAGTTCATCTACACCGCCTACAAGCTTGCCCGGCACTATCCGCCCGACCGGACCGTGCTCGAGGACATCTCGCTGTCCTTCTATCCGGGTGCCAAGATCGGGGTCATCGGGCCCAACGGCGCTGGCAAGTCGAGCCTGCTCAAGATCATGGCCGGGCTCGACGACGGCTACAACGGCGAGGCTCGGCTGACGCCGGGCTTCACCGTCGGATACCTCGACCAAAGTGGCGAGCCACACCCGTAGACCTGAACGTGCAGCCGGTACCTCTCGTTCGTAGGTAGCAGGTCCTCGGTTCGAATCCGCGTGACGGCTCCGTTTCTTGGGCGGTACGCTCGATTCTCGACTGCACGAACCGCGCAACGCTGACCCGAGGGTGGTCGGTGACCCGTCTGCGGCCTAGGAATCGGCACCGTGCATGACCTCAGCGCCATCCTGAGCATCGACGAGGCCGCGGCCGTGTTGGGCCGCACTCCGGCGACGCTGCGCTGGGCCGCCCAGACCGGACGGCTGCCGGCGAAGCGCCTGGGCCGCGACTGGGTGACGACCTACGATGGAGTGACGTGGTATCTGGCCTTCCATCGGCGCGACCACAGGCAGAAGCTCCGCACGGTCTAGGGGGACTCCCGGGCGAGCGGACGCCGACGGTGGCCTGACCGGGTCCCTGGACGCCGCTGGGCCGTCCGGCCCTTGACCTCCTGACGCTCACGCTGATGATGACGCTGTCGTAGCAGGGGGCCCGACGATGGGGATTCGGCTCGGCAGCGCGCAAGGTCCGGGCGTCTACGTCCGGCTATGGCTGCCGGGCGTGGCGGCCGTCGTCCTCGTCATCCTGACGCTAGAGGCCAACCGGGCGACCGGTGCATCACCCCAGGCGTGCCAAGTCAGGAACGCCGAATCCGGCAAGACCTACGGGCGCCTCCAGCAGGCCGTGAACGCTGCCAAGCCCGGTGCCCATCTCATCGTCAAGGGCACCTGCCGCGGCACCACGACCATCGACAAGAGCCTGGCCATCATGGGAGTCACGAGGCGACGAACGGGGAAGCCTGTCCTCGACGGAGACGACAAGGCGCGCGTGCTGACCATCAAACCCAAGGTCACGGTCAACCTCCGTGGCGGACAGTCTCGTGGTGGTGGGGTGTACAGCTAGGCGACGACCTCGCGCACGGACCCGGCCCGGCCGTCGCCTGGGGTCTCGCCTGCACCGCCGTCGATCTCGACGTGGCGGCCGCCCTCGCCGGCGACGCCGCGACTCCACCGAAGCGGGCCGAGCAGCCGGGGCGGCGCATCCTGTCCCTGCACGGGCTCGGGGTCCCGGTCGCGCTGCTCACGCCGCCTCCGAAGGTGCGGCCGGCGCTCCCGGGCGACCTCGACCGGATCGCCGAGGTCGAGGTGGCGGCCGGGGCGCTCTTCGCCGACATCGGGCTCGCGGAGATCGCCGACGACCCCGTCGACACTGACGAGATCGGCCGCGCCGTCGCCGACAGTCGGGTCTGGGTGATCGAGCGCCGCGGCCGGATCGAGGGCTGGGTCATGGCGGCGGTGGTCGACGGCGAGGCCCACCTCGCCCAGGTGTCGGTGGCGCCAGAGGCGGCCGGGCTCGGTCTCGGTCGGCTGCTCGCCGACCGCGTCCACCGCTGGGCGTCCGACCAGGGTCACGCGTCGATCACGCTGACCACCTTCGTCGACGTGGCCTTCAACGGCCCGCTCTACGAACGTTGGGGCTACAGGACCTTGGATGCCGGCCAGCTCGGCCCCGAGCTCGCCGCCATCCGTGCCGACGAGGACCGCCGCTGGCCGCACCTCGCCGGGCGCCGGCAGGCGATGCGCCTCGACCTGTGAGGCCATCGCCTCACGCGACAGCGCGTCGAAGGCATCGACGTCCACCGCCGCGGCCAGCTCGGCGACATCGGCTGGGTGAGCTGCCTGCGCGCGCCCGCCATCCGCGCCCTCGTCGAGGGCGGCGACCTCCAGCTCGGGCTGTTCGACGAGCGGGACCTGGCCGAGATCAGCAGCCCCGACTATCCGGGCGAGCGGCTCGTCGTCTGCCGCAACAGCGTCCTCGCGGAGGAACGAGCCCGCAAGCGCGAGGCGCTCCTCGCGGCGACGGAGGGTGCGCTCGCCGGGGTCGCCGCGATGGTCGGCCGGGGGAGGCTGCGG
>JBFYUV010000291.1:0-5093 GCA_041299865.1 Chloroflexota bacterium | reverse complement strand
GAGCAGGGGGTGCACGCCCAGCTCGCGGTAGAGCTCGACGGCGCGACGCTGCGCGGAAGAGGCTAGACCGGCCCGTGCGGCGATGATCGCGGCATCGGCCCAGGCGTCGGCGCATGAGATCCGGTAGCCCTCCACCTCGAAGACGGCAGCAGCAGCTTCGATGGCCGCCGGGTCGCTCGCGGCAAGGCCGTCGATCCAGGCGTCGCGGGCCGCCAACACGGGCGAGGGTCGGCTGTCGCGCGAGGCCCGGTGCGACGCCGCGGCACGCTGGAGCAGCACCGAATCTCCCAGCCGGAGCGCCATGCGGGCGAGCTCGTGGACGGCGATGCAGCGCCTCGTCGGACCGCTCCTCCCCCCGGTCACCCAGTCGGCGAGCGCAGCTGCGGCCCCGGGCGCATCGTCCGGCCAGCGCTCGAGGGCCACGTTCAGCGGGTGCAGGGCGGCAACCTGCGGCTCGTGGTCGCCACCGATGCGCTCGGCCTCCGCGAGGTCGAGCGAAGCAGCCTCGCTCTCGCCGCGGTAGCGATGGATGAGGGCCCGCGAGAGCAGCCGTGCCGACCAGTGCGACGGGCTGATGACCGGCGCGTTGTGGACGGCCTCGTCGGCGTGGGCCAGGGCTTCGTCGAGACGGCCCAACTCGCGTGAGAACTCCGCTCGGTTGCCGGCCAGCCAGGCCAGGCTGTGAGTGGCCGCCGACCGGCGCGCCATGCGCAAGCCCTCGTCGAGCATGTCGATGAGCGGCGCCAGCGGATCGCCGCGCCCGTAGCGCACGGCCGGCAGGTTGATGTAGCAGCGCAGCAGGAGGCCGCGGTCGTCCGCCTCCTGGGCCTGGCGGAAGGACTCCTCGAGCAGGGCCACTGCCTCGTCCTGGCGCTCCAGGAAGGTCAGGGCGGCGCCCAGGTTGTGCGTCGCCCAGCGCAGGGTCGGCCCGCTGGAGCAGGCTGTCGCCTCGGCGATGGCGCGCTCCAGGATTGGCACCGCCTCCTCCACGCGGCCGGCGCGCCAGCAGGTCCAGCCGAGCCTGTCGAGCAGCGCGGCGCGGGCTGCAGTAGGCGGGCCCGGCTCGAGGTCAGCGATGGCGGCCAGCAGCAGGTCGCGCGCGGCGTCGGCCTCACCCGCCTCGTAGAGTGCCTGGCCCCGCTGCCCGCGCAGGCCGGCCAGCAGCTGCGTGTCGGCGGCCGTGCGGTCGGGGAGTGCCTGCAGGCCGTCGATGGCGGCCGCGAGGACGGCGTCCCGCTCCCGCGCGTCGGCGTTCTCCCAGGCCACGTCGGCGTACTCCTGGGCCAGGTCTGCCATCTCCCGGGCTGGCACCTGGAGCTTGCGGGCAAGGTCCACGGCCAGCTTCAGCCAGCGGCCGGCGGCGGCGAGCTGACTGATGGCCGCGGCTCGCCGTGCGGCACGCAGGGCAGCGCGCTTCGTGAGTCCGCGCAGGAGCCGCAGGTCCTCATCGTCGTCGAGCGCGAACTCCTCCTCGTAGGCGAGCGCCGCCGAGAGGTGGCCGGCGATGAGCTCCGCGAACTCCTCGATGCGGTCGGCCAGCTCCGATTCTGCCCAGCCGGCGATGTCGCGGTGGAGCCTGGAGCGGTCGCGCTTGGGCAGCGAGTCGTAGGCGACATCGCGGATGAGGACGTGCCGGAAGCCATACTCGGCGGCCTCGGCGAGCGACGACGGCCTGCGCTGAACGACGAGGTCCTTGACGCGCAGACGCCGGATGAGCTCGTGCGTGGGCTCGCGCCCGGCCTGGGCGAGGTGCGCCACCACCACGTCCCAGAAGATGCGGCCGACGACGGCCGCGTCCTGGGCCACGCGCTTCTCCTCGGCCGGCAACGTGTCCAGCCGAGCCGCGAGCACCGCCTGCACGGAGGGTGGGATGTCGATGGATCCCACGTCGTGGGCCAGCTCCCAGTGGCCGTCCGCGAAGCGCAGGGCCCCGCGATCCACTAGCATGCGCACCATCTCCTCGGCGAAGAGCGGGTTGCCCTCCGAGACCGTCACGATGCGGCCGCGCAGCGGTGCCGGCACGCCGCCTTCCAGGAGCCCATCCATCAATCGCTCGGTCGCGGCCGCCGCGAGGGGCTCGAGGAACACGGTGAGGGCGTTCGTCAGGCCGCCGCCCCAGCTCGGCCGGGACTCGAGCAGCTCGTGCCGGGCCAGGCAGAGCACGAGCAGCGGGCCCTCCGCCCAGCGCGCCAGGAACTCGATGAAGGCGAGGCTGCCGTCATCGGCCCAGTGGATGTCCTCGATGACGACGACGAGCGGGTCGGCGGCCGCCAGGGCCGAGAAGTAGCGGCGCCAGGCCTCGAAGAGCTCCTCGCGGGGGTGATCGCGAGGCTCGCCGACCGCGAGCACGGCCTCCAGGGCTCCCTGGAGAGCTGGCACGTCGGCGGCCGGGATGGCCAGCTCGGCGATGCGCTGCCGCAGCTTCTGGCGAGTCGTGGCCGGCGCGTCATCGTCGTGCACGCGTGCGTCGGCCTTGACGATGTCGGCGATGGCGCCGAAGGAGCGCGATGAGTAGGCCAGGCAGCGACCCTTGCGCCAGCGGTGGACCCGCGGCAGACCGTCCAGGTACTTCTCCAGCTCCCAGGCGAGGCGGCTCTTGCCCACGCCCGCCGAGCCGATGACGGTGACCAGGTGCGGCCGGCCATCCTCCACGGCACGGCGGACGGTGTCCTTGAGCAGCGTCATCTCGTGGTCACGGCCGACCAGCGGACCGCCGATGCCGAGCGGCGCCCGACGGTCGCCGCGCCGGGCCTTCACGGAGACGGCCTGCCAGGCGGCCACGGGGACGGCCTTGCCGCGCAGCTCCAGGACGGGCAGCTCGCGGTACTCGACGATGTCCCGGGAGGCGGCGTAGGTGGACGGGCCCACGACGATGGCACCCGGTTCCGCCGCAGCCTGCAGGCGCGCGGCGGTATTGACGGCATCGCCGGTCACGAACAGGTCGCGCTCGTCGCTGGCGCGGGTGAGATCCACGAGCACCTCGCCGGTCTCGATGCCGATCCGCAGCGCCAGGGCAGGGCGACCGCCGGCCGAGGCACCCACCGAGATCATGGCCGCCTGCATCTCCAGGGCGGCCCGGACGGCACGTTCGGGGTCATCCTCGTGCACGCTGGGCACGCCGAAGACGGCCAGGAGCGCGTCACCCGCGAACTTCTCGAGGGTGCCCTCGTAGCGGGTCACCTCCTGCGAAAGGCGCTCGAACGTGGTGGCCACGAGCGTGGCCACCAGCTCCGGGTCGTGGCCCTCACCCAGGCTGGTGAAGCCCACGATGTCCGCGAAGAGCAGCGTCGCCACCTTGCGCTCGCGAGCCAGCGAGCCCGGCGCGCCCGGCGCGCGTAACGCCACGAAGGGGTCGCCCGGCAGGCGCTCCCGGATGGCCGACGCTGAGGCGTCCGCCGCGTGGCCGCAGTGCTTGCAGAAGCGCGCCTCAGGGTCGAGGGGGGCGCCGCACCCGGCACAGGGCACGCCGACGGGCAAGCCGCAGGAGGCACAGAAGCGCGCATCGACATCCAGGGCGCGGCCACACCTGCGGCAGCTCATGGAGGCATGCTACGCGCGGCGACCGGTCGGCGTTGTCGGATGGCCGACACGTGGCCAGCCTGGCGATGCGACGGGACAGCCGTGCGTGCGTTGGGTTCCCCACGTCCTGGAGGGGCGGGGCGGGTCCGGCCGGCCACCTACACTACGACGCCATGGACCACGGCGCCATCGACCCTGCACGCTGCCTCCGCCACCGCTACCAGGTGCGCTTCGACGAGGCTGACGCGCGGGCGCGCCTGCGTCCCTCGGGCTACCTGCGCTACGCCGGGGACATGGCCTGGCGACACAGCGAGGCCGCCGGGTTCGGACGCGAGTGGTACGCGGAGCGCTCGCTGGGCTGGCTCGTCCGCAACGTGGCCCTGCACATCACGGCGGGCGTCACGTACGGCGATACGCTGACGGTCACCACCGAGGTCATCGGCTGGCGGCACGTCTGGGCCCGGCGTCAGGCGGTCATGCGGCGCGGCGGGGCCGCGGATGACCCGGATGCGAGTGAGGTGGTGGCGGTCGTGCATACCGATTGGGTGCTCCTCGGCCGCGACGGCCGCCCGGCCCGCATGCCTGCCGAGATCGCGGCCTGGTTCGCCACGGAGCAGACCTTCGAGCGCAACCGGGTGCTGCTCCCGGAGACGCCGGCCGATGCCACGCACCTGGCCACCCGGGTGCGACCGCTGGACGTGGACCCCATGGGCCACATGAACAACGCGGCCTACCTGGACGTCGTGGATGAGGCCGTGGCCCAGCTGCCGCTCGTCAGCGAGGCAGGGGCTCCCGACGACTGTCCCGCGGGCTGCCTGTACCGCGTCGGCTACTTGCAGCCGGCCCTGCCCGGCGCAGGGCTGGACGTGGCCGCCTGGCGTCCCGACGCGACCTCGATCGCCTGTCGCATCTGCGACGGCGACGGCGTGGAGCTGACACGCGTGCTCATCAGCCGGCCGCCGATCACGTAGGACCGGCACCGACGTCAGCCGGCCCGCCGATCAGGTCGGATCGGCGCCCACGAAGCGGTCGAAGGCAGCCACCAGGGCACCCCCGAAGGCATCGGGATCGTCGCCACGCAGCTCGAGCAACCATCGCGCGGTGACGGCCACGTGGCGGGGCTCGTTGCGGCTGCCACGGACGCCGCGGGGCTTGAGGTAGGGGGCGTCCGTCTCGATGAGGAGGCGATCCCGGGGCACCAGGCGGGCCACGTCAGCGCTGGCCTCCTCGCCGGCGCGGAAGACGAGGCCGCCGAAGGCGATGGCGAGGCCCATCCCGAGGGCGGCCTCCGCATAGTCCACGGGTCCGGAGAAGGAGTGCAGGACGCCCGGCGGCCGGCCTGCGAAACGGGCCTGCCAGGCCGGCTCCCCTACCCCGGCCTCCCGCAGCTCGCGGATGAGGTCATCCTGGGCATCCCGCTCGCCGGGCTTGGAGCGGCAGTGCAGGATGAGCGGCCGGGCGAGCTCCAGCGAGAGCTCGATGTGGCGTCGCAGGTTGGTCAGCTGGTCGGCCCGGGGCGAGAAAGCCCGGTCGTAGTCGAGCCCGGTCTCACCGAGGGCCACGACCTCGGGTTG
>JBFYUV010000289.1:0-3712 GCA_041299865.1 Chloroflexota bacterium | reverse complement strand
GCCGGACCCCGCGCCCGACGAACCGTCGGCCGTGCCGGACCCCGCGCCCGACGAACCGTCGGCCGTGCCGGACCCCGCGCCCGCCCTGGCGGACCCGGTGACCGGCGTGGTCGATCCGTTCCGGCTGGCCGGCCCACCCCGCGGCTGAGACGAGCGGCTGAACCAGATGCTGGCGCCGCTCCTGGCTCTCCTCTCGGCAGCGTCGTGGGGGGTCGCGGACTTCGCCGGCGGCATCACCACGCGCCTCTCCAGCAACATCGTTGCGGTCCTGATGGCGCAGGGCGTCGGCCTCGGACTAGCCGCCATCCTGCTGGTCGCCAGCGCTGAACCGATGCCGAGTGGTCAGTCCCTGACCTGGGCCGCCGCGGCCGGCGTGTCCGGCACTCTCGGCCTGTTCTTCTTCTACCTCGCCTTGTCACGCGGCACGATGGGCCTGGTGGCGCCGCTGACCGCGCTGCTGGCGGCTGCCATCCCGGCGCTGGTCGGGCTTGCGGGCGGCGATGATGCCAGCGTCCTCGACGTGGCCGGCATGATCGCGGCTCTGGCAGCCGTGGTGCTCATCTCGCTGCCCGATCGGCGCCTGGGGT
Source organism: Chloroflexota bacterium (assembly GCA_041299865.1). Taxonomy (GTDB): domain Bacteria; phylum Chloroflexota; class Limnocylindria; order Limnocylindrales; family CSP1-4; genus JAFMJV01. The sequence goes on along the minus strand of JBFYUV010000289.1, from coordinate 3,125 downwards.
CCCCGGTCCTGCCCACCTATCACGGTTCGCGCGGTCGAGAGTGGCTGCTCATCATCCTGGCCAGCCTGGGCTTCGCCGGGTTCTTCCTGGCCGTGGACGCGTCCCACGCAGCCGGCGCCGAGGTCTGGTGGCCGCTCTTCGTCATCAAGGTGGCAGGCGTGGCCTGTGTCGGCCTCGGCGTGCTCGTGTTGCTGCCGTTGGGTCGGCTGCCGGCTCTGCGGATCGGCCGAGCCGCGCTGCTCACCGGTGCGCTGGGCGGCAGCGCCGATTTCGCAGGCAACCTCTTCTTCGTCCTGGCCAGCCAGCAGGGTGACCTTTCCGTGGTAGTCGTGCTCTCGTCGCTCTATCCCATCGGCACGGCCCTGCTGGCTCGCACCTTCCTGCACGAGCGCCTGGGCCCGCTGCGCCTGGCCGGGGTGGGTCTTGCCGTGGCTGGTGTCATGCTCATCGGCCTCGGAGCACTCTGAAGCCGACTGAGGGTCAGCCCGGCCAGTTGGTGCCCGACGGCCAGCGCAGAAGGCGAACCGAGATGAGGACGCCGAGCGCCGCCAGCACGAGGATGGTGGCGGCCGCGATAGCCGCATCGAGGCTGTCCTGGAACTGGCTGTAGACCAGTAGCGGCAGGGTCTGCGTCCGGCCCTCGAGATTGCCGGCGAAGAGGATGGTGGCACCGAACTCCCCCAGCGCCCGCGACCAGGCCAGGACGAGGCCGGCGCCCAGCGCCGGTGCGGCCAGTGGCAGTGTGATGCGGCGCAGCAGCACCATCTCCGCAGCGCCGTCGATACGGGCCGCTTCCTCGACCTCTGCCTCCACCGTCCGGAACCCCGCTCGCGCGGCCCGGATGAAGAAGGGTGCGGCCACGAAGACCTGGGCTACGATGACGGCCGGCGTCGTGAACGGCAGGCTGATGCCGAACACCTCCAGCGTGGGCCCAGTCAGGCCGTGACGCCCGAAGGCGAAGAGCAACGCCAGGCCCGCGACCGAGGGCGGCAGCACGATGGGCAGGTCCACGAGGGCCTCGGCCACGGCCTTGCCGCGAAACGTCGCGCGGGCGAGGACGAAGGCCAGCGGGATGCCGAAGACCACGATGAGCACCAGGGCGACTGCGGTGCTCGAGAGGCTCAGGACGAGGGCGTCGAGGACGGCGCGGCCCGCCAGTGCGGAACCCAGGGCTCCCGACTGCAGTGCCCGGAGCAGGAGGGCCACGATCGGCAGGGCCAGGAAGGCCAGTGCCACGGCCGCCAGCACCACCATGGCCGCTCCCGGACCGCGGCGCCAGTGGCCAGCCGTCAGCCGCTTGTCCGAGGGGACCTGGCTGACGCGGTCACTCATCCGTCCGCCGGCCAGAAGGCTGCGTTGGCAAGGACGGCCTGGGCGGTTGGTCCCGTCAGCCAGATCACGAACGCGGCGGCGGCCGGATCGTCGCTGACCTGGACAGCTCCGTACTCGGCGCTCACCTGCACGGCTTCCGGGAAGGGCACCTCGCGGACAGCGTCCGAGGCGCGCGCGTCGGTCGCGTAGACGATGGCAGCGTCACCCTCGCCCAGCTCCACTTTGGCCAGGGCGGCCCGCACGTTGTCCTCGCGGGAGACGATGTTGGCAGCCACGGCGGTCGAGAACGCGGCAGGGTCGGGCGTCGTGGCCGCCAGCTGGGCGATGGCCTCCTCGGCGTAGCGGGTGATAGGCACGCTCGTTCCAGCGGCCACGAGGCGGATGCCGGGCTCGGCGAGGTCCATGGCAGTCATCACGGCCTGGCTGTCGATGGGCACGACGATGACGGGCGAGTTCTGCGCGAACGTCACCGGCTCGCCGCTCGTGAGCCCGGCCTCGGCCAGCTCGGCCGGCCGCGAGAGGTCGGCCGACAGGAACACGTCGACGTCGGCACCTTCGGCGATCTGGGCGGCCAGCACGTTCGAGGCATCGAAGGCGACCGTGAGCGGGACCTGGGGGGACTCGTCCAGCCAGGTCGTCTCGAGGTCTTCGAGGACATCCGCCAGCGACGCCGCCGCGAAGATGGTGAGCCCGTCGCTCCGCAGCCCGGACGGAACTGGCTGTTCGGCAGCCCCAGGCTCCGCGATCGTCCCCGGGTTGACCGTCGGCGTTGGGGAGGCCGCGGCGACGGGTGCCGCCAACAGGAAGGACAGCGCCAGCGCCACCAGGCTGGCCGGCGCCAGCACTGTCCTGCTGGCCAGCGCCAGACCCTCCCCGCTGGCCAGCGCCAGACTCTCCCGGCTGGCCATTGGGGCCTGGTCCCGGATGCGGTCGCGTCTCCTTCGTGACACGACTGCCTCCCTCGGCCCATGAGCGGAGGGGCTGTGGACTTGCCTCACGGCAAGGGCAGTTCGACGATGACGTTGGTGGCCTTGACGACGCAGACGACCTCGCTGCCGGGTGCCAGCTCCAGCTCATCGGCGGCCTCGCGCGTCATGAGGCTCACGAGGCGGTGCGGCCCGGCCTGGACCTCCACGACCGCGGCCACGCCGTCACGTTCGACGCGTGTGACCGTACCGCTGAAGCGGTTGCGCGCGCTCTGCGCCACGATGGGCCGCTCGGCGCCGCTCCTGCGCCGTGCGGCGGCCAGTCGTGAGACATCCGCCTGGCTCACGGTCCGCTGCCCGCCGGGGGTCAGCTCGACCGTGATCTGCCCCGCGGCGGCCCAGCGTCGCAGGGTGTCGGGACTGATGCCAAGCTGGGCTGCAGCCTCGCCAAGGCGCAGGCGAGTCCCCGCTTCGTTATCGTGCTTCCTGTCTGTCATGCAGCTGATTATCTAGCATCAAGCACGACAAGCAAGAGACATTGTCTGCATGCACGAGCCATCAGACGGGGCTACCGATCTCGCCAGTCCCGAGTGTCTCACCGGGGATGCCAAACGACGACCAGGCCAGCGGGAGGCAGCTTCCATCGTTGGCATTGGGTGAACCCGGGTGATATCTGGCCACTCGTGGTGGCCATACGGCCGTCGGGCCCAGCTTCAGAGCCACGATCAGCGGTGTCACAGCTCTCATGCTCGGTTCCGACGGTCGATTGGACTCCGGGATGGGACGAGACGAGGGTCGCGTGGCGCCGGTCTGCCGTCGACCGGCCCAGCTTGGCGCCGGCCAGCCCGAGTTGGCCCTACTTGGCGC
>JBFYUV010000288.1:0-11908 GCA_041299865.1 Chloroflexota bacterium | reverse complement strand
CGGCCTCCGCGGTCTGCTGCGCCGCGCTGGCGGCCTCGGCCGCGGAATCGGCGGCGGTCTCCGCCGCCAGTCTGCCGCGGCGGGCCACGGCCGCCACCCGCTCCGCCTCGCGCCACTGCTGGAGTGCCCGCGGCACGGATCCCGCGGGACCGCCGGAGCCCTTCTCCCTCTCGTCCGTCGCTCACCTCCCTGGGCATCGATGCGCTCGACGCACGACCGCCGCCCGCCCGAAGACCGCCAGACGGTACGGGAAGGTTCGGGAACCAGCGCCGTCGGGACCGCCGGCTCGGATCAGCCTAGCATCGCCCGGCACTCAGCCGTCGGCACCGTCCCCAGCGTCGCTGGTTCGCGCGAGGGCTTCGACGTACGCGCGCTCCGCCCGCTCCTCGTGCGCGTCGGCACGGACGAGGTCGTCCCTCGCCTCGGACGCGCCCACGTCACTCGCTGCGGCAGCGAGCCACGCGGCGGCGGCCGTACGGGAGGCCGACTCCTCGGCCATCAGGGCGGCCTCGGCGGCGCGCTTCGCGGTGTCCGCGGTCACCTGTGCCGCTTGCGCCGCCTCGGTGGCCGCCGTGGCGGCGGCCTCGGCGCCGAGCCGTCCGCGCCGGGCGACGGCCGCAGTCTGCTCCGCGGCGCGCCACTCTCCGAGAGCGTCCGAGGGCGACGGCAACCCGGCGTCGGTGCTGGTGGCGTCGCTCATGTCGTCCTCCGATCTGCGCGTCGCCTCTTCGGCGCGGATCCCTCGCGAAGAGCGGCAAGATTCAAGTGTACGCGCGGGCGGAAGGGCGGTGGCCACGATCCGCATCAGCACCGAGATCGGCCGACGCGGTCGCGTGCTCGCCACGCGGTGCGAGGCGACCATCGAGGGCGAGCCCGGAGTTGGCATCCGACGCACCCGCAGGCGAGAGCCAGGCCCTGGTCTCGGCCCCGGGAGCGGAGCAGCTCGGGAGGCCGGACGAGGCCACGGCGCCCCGGCCCGACTGAGGTCGAGGCGTCAGCCGCGGGCCACGAGGAGGATAGAGGGCGACGGCTGCCGCCCCGACCACGATGGCGGGTCGGGACAAGCTGCGCGAAAACGGCCAGGCGGTATGTCATCACGCCAACGAGCGCACGCTGTTGGCGTGGCAGCGGACGGTCCTTCGTCGCAGTGGTCTCGGGCACGCGGCGGGCGCTCGGCTCCACGGAGTGTCAATGGCCAAGTGGAAGTCCCCACTGGTGGCCATCAGGAAGTCCCCACCCCTGGGAATCTGGCAGGTCTGCGACCCGGCCTTCGGGAGGACGCTACCGAGAAGGGGGCGTGGCGAGACTCCTGATATGGAGATCCTGTGACCGATGTCGCGCCCGTTAGCCTTGGCCGGGCAGGCTGGTGACCGGCATCCGCACGAAGAGGAGAGACCCATGGGCGAGCAGCAGGTCAAGGGAACCGTGAACGAGGTCAAGGGCAAGGTGGAAGAGACGGCCGGCAAAGTGACCGGGAACAAGGAGCAGGAGCTCACCGGTAAGGCCCGGCAGGTCCAGGGCAACGCCCAGAAGACCGTTGGTGACGTCCAGGACGCGGTCCGCGCGAAGTAGGCGCCGTCCAGACCGGCACGAACGGCCCGTCCCTCCAGGGGCGGGCCGTTTCGCCGTGCATGCTGAGCGTTGCGGGACATGGCGCCATGCGAGAGGCCAACCGCATCGCCGGGGGTGAGCGTGCCGAATCATGGTGTGTTCCAGCCCGTCTGAGCCACCTCGGGCTCGTGGTTGGGATCGGCGCCCAGGGGCTGGCCGCAGCGGTGGCAGTCCTCGGAGAAGGGCTCGTGCTCCATCCAAGGATGCGATGGACCTCCGCACGCACCCGACGGACCTCGTGCACTCGTGTCACGTGACTGTGATGAGCGCCTCCCGTGGTAGATGCGACTGCTACGGGTACACGGCTAGCGTTGCCGCCGATCGGGTACGTGGAGCAGCGGGGTAGACATGACGACCGAGCAGATGGAACGGGTCGAGCGGCCACTGAGCGAAGTCGCCGAGATCGCCACGCAGATCCAAGAGTCCTCCCCGGCCGAAGGTGCTGGCGGCATGCTCGAGGAGGTCGTCGCATCGGGACGACGGGTCGCGGCACGGGCGGTCGAGGGTCCAGGCTGGCGCAACGCCATCACCCTGACGGTCATCGGCGTCGTCGTCGCGAACCTCATCATCAGGGCACGCCCGCGGTCTCGCCGTCGTGAGGAGTGTCCGCCCCTGGCCCGTTCGCTCTCCCGGCTATCCGTCGTCCCTCTGCCGAGTTGGACCCCTCCGGGTCGTCTGTCCGGACCGCGACAAGCCTGCCGATCAGCCAGAGGACGCTCAGGATGAGGACCGCTCCGCCTGTCGCAAGCACGTAGAGGCCGACACCGGCGGCCATCCCTACGGCGGCTGAGGCCCAGAGGCCAGCGGCCGTGGTCAGCCCCACGACATCGGAGCGCCGATGCAGGATCGTCCCGGCGCCAAGGAAACCCACACCAGTGACGATGGTCGAAGCGATCCGCGACGCCGAGTCGCTCTCGGCGAACGCGACAGCACCCACGAGGGTGAAGAGACAGGCTCCCAGCGCCACGATCGAGAAGGTACGCACTCCTGCCGGCTTGTCGCGAGCCTCACGATCCAGGCCGATGAACGCACCCAACCCCGCGGCCAGCGCCAGCCGCACCAGAGCTTCGAGCTCAGAGACCACGGGAACCTCCCCTCGGTGATTGCCGTGCTGCAGGCTTGACCCTAGCGCCGGCGATGCTCAGTGGGCGTCACCCTCAGCGGCCTGCATGTCACGGCTGCATAGCAGGTGTTGGCGCGGCTGCCCCTGCGCGCCGAAAGGCGTGCGCCCTCCACGCAGCCCGTGGCTGGACTTCTGCAATCCGCCTGGCACGCTTCTGGCGACTTCGCGCCTGCCTCTGAGACGCGCGGCCGCACAGATTCCTCCAGGGTGGGCGACCGGCCTCCCACCCCGGTCCGCTCATCCAGGCGGAGGGGCGCTGGGTCCAGCCGATTCGGAGTCGTGGAGCGGCTGGATCAGCAGGCCGGAGGCAGTCGCCAGCCGGTCTACCGATACGGCGGCGTCGCATTGGCGACCCCGAACGGACCCGCTACCCGAACCAAGGAGGAGGCGATCCATGGACGAGCCGAAGGAAGCTTATCGAGAGGACGTGATCGGGCAGCCGTGGCCACGGCCTGGCGACGAGGAGCTCATCCCTGAGCAGCTCCCCGATGTCGGGGACCACGTTCGCGTCGGCCTCGAGGATCTCGATGACGGCGACTTCCGCCCCATCGACGGCTTCGGGGACGAATGAGCCCGGTGACCGACCGAATCCAACCAAGAAGGAGACATGGTGATGCCACGAACCAACAACCAGAACCTCGCGATCCCAGCCGTACTTGCAGCTGGCATGCTTGCGGCGATCGCTACGCCAGTGCAGGCTGTCAATGTGCCTGATGGCGGTGCGGTGCCACCGGGGCGTGTCTCTGTCATCCACTTCAGGATCCTTGAAGGCTGCGAGGGACAGGCGACCGACGGCCTGGAACTGACTATCCCCGAGAGTGTCACTCAGGTCATCCCCGAGGCGGTGCCTGGCTGGTCCGTGGAGACCGAGACGGTCGATCGCGGCGGCATGCCGGAGGTGTCGGTGGTGCGCTGGACTGGAGGGCCCCTCCCCGATCGCCAGCTGCTCGAGTTCGGGCTGCGGGCCGCCTTCCCGGATAAGCCCGGCACCGTGGTGGAGTTTCCCGCAGTCCAGCGCTGCAGCACGACGACGGTCGAGTGGTCAGGTTCCGACGAGGAGACACCCGCACCGGTGGTGCGGATCGCCGAGCGCCTTGGGGCGCAGGACCTCATCGCCCTCGGCGACGCGGTCGCTGAGCTGAGCCTGATGGTCGAGGAGCTCGGTACCCGCATCGGCGACGTCGACGCGCTGAACCTCCGAAGTCGCGTCAGTGAGCTCGAGTCGAGTCTCCAGGACATCGCCTCGACGCTGGAGGACCTCGATGAGCGACTGAGCACCATCGAGGGCGGCGTTTCGAGCTAGGACGCAGCGACGCAGCCTAGCCGGGCTCGGCCAGGCTGCGTCGTGACCTCCCGGCCGGATCATTCGAGCCCGGATGCTCGAAGGTACGAGGCTGATCCATGAACGACGTGCGACCGGGGACAGGACAACCAGCAGACGACACCAGGCTCCGACTCACTCGGATCGGGTGGCGTGTGGTGAGCAGGGATGGTCATCTGTTGGGCGAGGTCGCCGGCTTCGATCGAGGTAGGGTCATCGTCACCGGGTCAAGCGCGGCCAGCCAGACACTGAGCATCCCGGAGCAGTACGTCGGCAGCGAGCACGAGAGTGACATGCGGACCACGCTCGTGCTCGATGCTCGCGAGGCAGCAGTGCTGACCGACCCGGGTTGACTCCTCCGGGGACTCCCATCCCGTTCTGGCCCGGACGCTCCGTGTTGGAATAGAGGCGGCCACGGTGTCATGTGTCTGCGAGGTGTGTGCCCGCCTTCGCGTCGCCCCTGCAGCGCCCGAGGGCGCAGCATCGAACCCTGAATGTCCCCGCGCGTCGGTACCTCCGCCGGTCCGGATCCCTCCCTCCCGCGCCGGCGGGGGTACCAGCGCGCAGACAGAGTCATCGATGGACCCGACCGCGCGCTGGTGTGCGGGGAGCAGTTCGGCCCACGTTCGGACGACGTCGTGGGTCTCAGGGCGGGCTGGGTTGAGTCGGGCGGCCCACGAAGGCATTGGTCGAGCGAGTTGCCATGGCCGAGCGGGATCCTGACATAGTCGAGGAGGATCGCTGATGCCCACGAGCTGGAGTGACAAGGACGAGCGGCAGTACGAGCACATCCGTCGGAGCGAGCGGGAGCGCGGTCGCGCAGAGGATCGCGCCGAGGAAGTCGCGGCGCGGACCGTGAACAAGCGGCGACGCCAGGAGGGACGAACGCCGAACCGGCGTACATCCGGCACCGGAAACCCGACGAAGCCCCTCGAGGAGCGCTCGCGTGACGAACTCTACAATCGCGCCCGAGAGCTGAAGGTCCGGGGCCGCAGCGGCATGAGCAAGCCTGAGCTGATCGACGCCATCCGCAGCCGGTGAGGCCGCCAAATAGCGCGTCACCCAGGGGTGGCCCGCGTCAGGTAACTGCTTGGGAGCGGCGCCCCCTGAGGGGTCGTCGGGAGGAGAACCTGCCTACAGGTGACACCTGGCCAGCCAAGGGGGGCGGCCCGGTCGATGCCGTTCCAACGCGTGGCCGCAGACCCGACTTGAGGGCTCGGTCGTGCGTGCATCCGGTCGCTGGCCGTACTGGATGCGTCCTCGGTCAGCCCGCGGATTCCCTGGCTGGCTGACTGGAGCCCACCCGGCCCATCTCCTCGCGCTCCTCCGCGCTGGGGGTCTCACCCCCACTGTGGCCCTCAAGGGAAACGACGTTCTGGCGTGCCTGGGCTCGTTCGAGGATGACCACGAGGGCCGCCACGAGCGGCACCGCGAGCAGGGCCCCGACGAGGCCGGCGGTGGCTGCGCCGACGACGAGGCTGACCACCACGAGGAAGGGAGGGACACCGATGGTGCTCTTCATGACCATCGGCACCAGGATGTTGCCTTCGACGATCTGGATGACGACGTACACGAGGCCCACCAGGAGGACCAGCTCGACCTGTCCTGTGACGGCTGCCACAAGGAGCGCCGGGATGGCGCCGAGGAGCGGGCCCACGATCGGGATGATCTCGGCCAGGCCGGCGATCAATCCCAGGAGCAGGGCGTTGGGGAGTCCGAGCACGAAGTAGGCCACGGTGGTCATGCTGAAGATCGCGGCCATGAGGATGAGTTGGCCGCGCACCCAGAGTCCCAGGCGCGTCTCGACCTCGTTCCAGCCACTCCGCACGCCGTGACGATGCTCGGCCGGCAGGAGCGCCAGGGCGAAGCGCTGTAGACGCTGGTGGCCGGTGAGCCAGAAGTAGACCAGCGTCAGGACGGTGATGACCGAGATCGCGGCATCCGCGACGGCCAGGCCGGCATCGACCATGGTCTCCGGGTCGGGCGTGGCCTCCGGGTCGCGCAAGGCTGCCGTCACGGCGTCCAAGGCGTTCGTCAGGCCGTCCGCGACGAGAGCGGGCCGGATGGTCTCGATGGAGACTCGCAGATCGGCCAGGAGCTGCGGGAGCCGGCGGCTGAGCTCGGTGAGCTGGCTGACGGCGGCAGGGACGACGAGGAAGAGGAGGACGGCCACGAGAACCGTGAAGGCGGCGTAGACGAGCAAGATCGTGACGCCGCGGCCGAGGTTGGTACGGCCACGCACCCAGCCGATGGCAGGCTCCAGACCAGCCGCCAGCAGGATGGAGATGGCGACCAGCACGAGCACGTGCGCGGCGCCCAGGACGAGGGCAGCGATGGTGGCCACGATGAGCACGCCGAGGGCCGCGCCCGTGCCGCGGGCGACCCAGGTCCAAGCCTCGGACCTCAGCATGTCGGTGCCACGTGGGGAGCGCGCCTCGGCGGCCTGGTCAGCCGACGAGACCCGTCGGCGCTTCAGCTTCGACCGGCGGCTCCGTCACCCGAGCAGGGGGCTCAACGTCAAGCAGGTACCCGATGCCCTGGAAGGTCTTGATGCGGCCCGGCTGGCCCGGCTCAGCTCCCAGCTTGCGGCGCACACGAGAGACCCAGACGCGCAGGTACTGCAGGTCATCGCGGTACTCCGGCCCCCACACCTTGGTGAGCAGCTCGGTGTGAAGCACCACCTTGCCTGCATTCGCGGCCAGGTGCTGGAGCAGCAGCCACTCCGTCCGTGACAGCGGCACGATCTCGCCATCCCGCCTGACCAGGCGGCGTTCGAGGTCGACCTCCACGTCATCGAAGGCCAGGATGCCCGATCCCGGGGAGCCGCCGGAGGAGCGGCGCAGGACGGCACGGACCCGCGCCGTCAGCTCATCGGGATGGAAGGGCTTGGCCAGGTAGTCGTCCGCGCCAAGGTCCAGGCCCTTGGCCTTGTCTGCCGTGGAGCCCTTGGCCGTCAGGAGGATGACCGCGACCGGTCGCCGCTCGCGCAACTGGCGCATTACCTCGATGCCGTCCAGGTCAGGCATCACGATGTCCAGCAGGACGATGTCGGGGCGGACCTCCTCCGCCTTCTGGAGTGCCTCCTCACCGCCTGCGGCCGTGACGACCCGGAAACCCTCCTCGCGCAATGCGAGGGCCACGAGCTTGGTGATGCGGCTCTCGTCATCGGCGACGAGGACGAGGGGCTGGCTGCTCACCGACGACCTCCCAGCTTACGCGACGGTACCGACCCACCCCCAGGGGGTGCCGTCGGCGAGTGCTGTTCCCTGCGCGGTGGCGGTGGGATGGTCCCATAGCGGCGCATGCAGCCTTGTGGGGCTGTCCACCGAATGGTGGCGTGACTCGCATCACTGCTGCTGCTGCGCTTCGCAGCCAAGGCCTTGCGAAAGTGTGACAACGCACCGCGGCCGGCGCCATCCATGGGATGCTTACCCTCCATGCGTTGATCCCGGCGCCCCCGCCTCCGCCAGTTCGTCGTCGGCCTCGATCACCCTCAGGAGGAAGCCGAACTCAGACCCACCGCCGACCGGGCGGCTGGCCCACATGCGACCGCCCATGGCCTGAACCAGGCTGGCGCAGACGAAGAGGCCGATGCCTGATCCGGCCACACTCCGGGCACGCTCCGGGTCGCGATAGAAGAGCTCGAAGATACGTTCGAGGGAGCCCTCCGAAAGGCCGGGCCCAGCGTCGCTCACGCGGAAGGCCACGCCGTCAGCCTCTGCCCGTGCGCTCACCACCACTGAAGTCCCCTCAGGCGTGTACTTGGCGGCATTGCTGAGGAGGTTGCGCAGGACCTGCTCCACGTAGGTGGCCTCGCCGGCCACGATGGGAAGGTGCGGCTCCAGGTCCAGCGAGATGCGGATCGACGGAAGCTCTGGAGCCTCGGCGGCCACGACGCGCTCCAGGAGGCGGCGGGGCTCGAGCGGCTCCGCCTCGACCTCCAACCGTCCTCGCTCCACACGGGTGAGCACGAGGAGGTCCTCGACGAGGCGATGAAGGCGCTCCGCCTCGGCGCGCACGTCGTTCAGCAGGATCGCTCGCGCATCGGGGTCGTCCGTACGGCCCGGCCGGGCCAGGATCTCGGTGAGCCCCAGGATGGTGGTGATGGGCGTGCGCAGCTCATGGCTGATGACGTCAACGAAGGCTTCGCGGAACTCGTTCGCGCGCCGCTCCTCCGCGAAGAGTCGGTCGCGCTCGGCTTCCAGCAGGCGACGCTGGGTGATGTCCTGTCCTGTCCCGAGCATGCGAACCGGACTCCCCGCAGCATCACGGAAGACACGACCTGAGCCGCGGGTCCAATGGACCGTCCCGTCGGGCCAGCAGATGCGGAATTCGATGTCCAGGAGGGAGCCGTCCGAGAGGGCGGCCGCGATGGCATCGCTGAACCGCTCCACGTCGTCGGGATGGATGGTCTTCAAGTAGTCGTCGAACTCGGGTGCCGTGCCCATCATGTCCAAGCCATGCTGGCGGAAGATGTCCTCGGACCAATCGAGCCGGCCGGTCACGATGTCCCACTCCCAGAAGCCTGTGCCGGATGCTCCCAGGACGAGCTCGAGCCGCTGGTCTCGATCCGAGATCGCCTCAGCGAGCTGCGCCGTTTCGTCGAGCGCGTCAGCGAGGCGGTCGCGGGCGGCGCGCCGCGTCCCGATGAGCACGGCAGCGCCCAGGGCCACGACGATGAAGATAACCTGTCGTGCGAGGGCCTCGCCGCTGCTGGCCAACAGCTGACCCGGGCTCACGTAGACGAGGCTGTCCAGCACGAAGGTAGCCGCCAACGCCGACAGCCCTCCGCGCACGCCGCCCAACCACGCCGCGGTGACCACGGCGGCCATCAGGAGGATGTAGCCAGGGTCACCGATCGAATCCCGGATGAGCGCCTTGGTCCCGATGGCCACCAGGCCGATGACCACGCCCGAGGCGATGGCTGCAGCAGGCTTGAGACGGACGTCCCGGCCGTGTCGCAGCTCCATCCACGGGCGTCGGGATGCGAATCGGTTCAGCGAGGGAAGCGCCACTCTGGCCTGACCTCCAGCTAGCCTGCCGCTCGGCCGTCGTGGGCCGAACTCCGGCCATGTCCCATCATCGTCCTCTTCGCACGGTCTCGTCGGGCAGAAAGAAGCCCCGGCGGTGCCTGTCGCCGGGGCTTCTCAAGCGTGCGTGGCCCCATCGTGTCCTGGGCCTGTCGACATGCGACTCGGTCGCGGTCAGCGGCGCTGGTTGAGCGCGTCCTGGACGTCGTCGTCTACGCCTTCTACTCCGCGACGGACGTCATCGCCCAGTTCGCCCAGACCGTCTCGGACGTCGTCGCCGACGTTGCCCACCTTGTCCGCGATCGACTCGTCGCCATCTGCCTGGCGCCACGTTTCCTTGGTCTTGTTCTCGGCCTCTCGGTAGCCCTGCTTGATCTCATCCATGTGTCGTTCTCCTACGCCGGCTCGCGGATGCGAGCGCTTATCCCCACCGTAGTCGGCGACCACTTTCAGGTCGTGCCTACGGGCCATCGAGCCCCTATCAGGGGCCTTGCAGACACCACATCGACTCGAGAGCCGAGACGGGCGTTGGACACGTCGAGCACCCTCCTGCACGCAGACAGGTGCTCGCCGTGGGTGAGCCGGGCACAGGCTCGTCGGATGACGTCGTCAGATCGCGCCACGGCCAGTGCGTGAACCGCCTGTCAGGGTGCCGACGACGAGGACGGTGATGACGGCACCGATCGTGGCGACCACGATGGAGCTCACGTCGAGTGCACCGTCGATGGGGTCGACGTCGAAGAAGACGCCGGCCAGGAAGCCCCCGACCAGCGCGCCGATGATCCCGAGCACGATGTGGCCGAGGATGCCCATTCCTTCATCACCCTTGACGATGAAGCCAGCGAGGTACCCGGCGATGGCGCCGAGCACGAGCCACGCGATGATACTCATGGTCTGATTCCCTCCGCCCGAACGGCCCGGCGGCCCTGCGGGACTGGTGGCTCGCTGGGTGCGGGCCGCTACCGGGACTGTCGGATGTCCGGGGCGACACGGTGACTGCGGCCGCGTGGCATCCCGTTACAGGAGCATGCAAAGCCCGCGCCACGCCCAAGCTGCTGCCGCGGTACATCCTGTCCGCCGCTAGTCGGCGGGATCCAGGGACACCGGTGCTGCCACCCGTCGCCAGTTGGCGGGTGTCCGGCAGGGGCGTCGCATCACCACCCACGTCGCGGGAGCCGTCCCCTCGGTCGCAACCTCCACGTGGCTGCAAGCCGTAGCGCCGCCCCGTGGGGCGCCTGAAACCGATCCGGCGCCACGCTTCGCACGTCGTGGTTCCGACATGATCGATGGGTCACGAAGCCACGCCTACGGAGTACGACGATGGATGCACATGAGACGCCCCGCGCGCCCACCTCGCGGACGCACGGCTCCGACCAGCGACCTCCGCGGGACCTCCACGTGGCCTTCCGTGGCTTCGACATCGGAGATCTCGCGGCGCGACTGACTGCCGAACCGGCCTATCAGACCGACGGCCGCAACTCGGAGACCGTCCACGACGATGGGCACGTGCGCGTGCTCGTCAGTGTCGTGGCGGCCGGTCGTGAGATCGGCGCGGAGCGGAACGATGGCTACGTGACTCTCAGCATGATCCAGGGTTCGGGTTCGCTCGCACGCGGAACCGACGATGCGTGGCTCAGCTCGGGCACGACCGCCATCCTGGCGCCTGGTACATCGTGGGCTCTGCGCGCCGCGGACACGTCCGTGCTCATGGCCTACTTCTGGGCGCCGGGCGATTCCGACTGGGCCGCCCGGGAGACGGCCGATGCCGCTGCCGAGCCGCGCAGCGACGGCCGCCGAGCATTCGCGAGCGGTGCCCAGGACGCCCAGTTCAGGAGCTAATCCCCCGGCAGTCAAGCCGTCCCGGGGGAAGCCACTGGAGAGGAGCACAGCCATGAGTCACCTGCAACTGACGCCGGAAGGGCCACCGCTCGAGGACGATCGCATGATCCCTATCGATGACCTCGATGAGCCGATGACCGAGGCCGTCCTGCGCGAGCTGGAGCTGGACCGTGCTGCCGACGAAGGCATGATCGAGCCGCCAGGGGCGGAGCTGGAAGTGCCCGCGACGGAGGTGCCAGGGCCGGAGGACGAGCCCCGCGGGCCTGGGGTCGAGGTACCCGGGACGGCGGTGCCAGGACCGGAGGGTGAGCCCACCGATCCCGCGGTGGAGGCACCCGGCCGCGATGACCGGCCGCCCATCGTCTCGGCGGGGTCTCCCGCAGCGGGGCTCAGCAGAACGGCGTCGCGCGCGGCCTGACGAGGCCGTCCCTGTGACGGCGGAGCGATGCCCGGGCTCTGAGCCCGGGCATCGCTCGTGTCTCTGGGGTGTGGCGCGGGCCGGTGTACCCGGCTGCTCGGAGGCGTCCGATCAGTCTGCCCGCGTCCGTGTCGGGCTCGTGTCCCGCACCAGGCGATCCCAGGCGGCGGCGGCCACCAGCACTGCCGGCGTCAGCGCGGCGCCGATGAGGAGCCGGTTGGAGCCAGACACCAGGAGGCCACCAGCGAACCCCACTGACAGTGCGCCGATGACTCCGAGGGTCTGCTCCGAACTGCCGCGCAGTATCCGGTCGGCGTCGCCGACCATGCCTCCGGCACCGCCGGCAGCGTCTGCGAGCCGCTGACCCGCGCCCGCAGACACCTCCGCGATGGTGTCCATCATTCGCCTGGCGGCGTCGTCCACACCTTCGTCTGCGGTCACGACCGGGGTCGATCGGTTGGTCGTCGCCATCGTTCGGCTCTCCTCTCAGGTTGGCGTGGACGAGCCCGAGGGGTGGGGGCTCGGGCGCGTCCACGGGTCGGACCCCCCCCCACCCCCGGTGGCGG
>JBFYUV010000285.1:0-8849 GCA_041299865.1 Chloroflexota bacterium | reverse complement strand
CTCTTCCGATCTAGCCGCGCGCGGCGAGGTGGCGCGCGACGGCGTCCTCAGCCAAATCACCGGCCAGGCGGCGGCTCGTCCGCCGATCCGCCGTCCGCGCATCGCCCGCAGCGCCCATCGCTGGAGCATGCGGACCGCGACTTCACTGGCTCTTATCCGGGCGAGCACCCAGGAGGGTGGCCGGGATGCCAAGCCACCCTCCTGCGGTGCCATCGGCGGCCGACGCCGAGCTCCAAGCGCGAGACAGCCCCCCGCCAGATCAGCTCCCGAGCGCGACAGTCCCCCGTCGGATCAGCTCCCGAGCGCGACCGCCTGCTCGTCAATGGGGATGGCGATGGCCACGCGCGGGTCGGTCTCGTCGATCGCGTCCCCGAGGGATCCAGGGTCCTCCAAGGCGAAGACCAGCTGGTCGCCGGCCAGGATGCCGCGGATGCGCTGATAGGTGCGCCGGTGGAACGGCGTCAGGCCCAGCGCGCGCAGGCCGGCCACGTGGTCCCGCGTGGCGTAGCCGGCGTTGTGCTCCCAGCCGTAGCCCGGGTAGCGCAGCGCCAGGCGGGCCATGAGCCGGTCGCGGGTGACCTTGGCGATGATCGAGGCGCAGGCGATGGCGTACGACGAGGCATCGCCCTTGACGATGGACGTGTAGGGCCCGATGTGCTCCTCCATGCCGGCGATCTTCTGGCCGTCCACGAGGACGTGGTCGTAGGGCGGCAGGCGACGCAAGGCACGCCGCATCGCCAGGTGCGCGGCGTTGCGCACGTTGAGCTGCTCGACCTCGCGGACGGAGGCGGCGCCGACGCCCCAGGCCAGGCTGCGCGCCTTGATCTCGTCCACGAGCCGCTCGCGCTGGCGAAGGCTCAGCGTCTTGGAGTCGCGCACCCCGGCGATCTTGCGGGTGTGGGGCTTGACCAGCACGGCGGCAGCCACGACCGGCGCGCAGAGCGCTCCCGTGCCGACCTCGTCCACGCCCACGACGAAACGCCGGCCCTGGCTCCAGAGGGCATGCTCGGCACGCAGGTGGGGCTGACGGGGAGGCACAGGCGCATGCTAGCGCCGACCCGCTCGGGCGGTCCGCGGTGGCGGAGCGTCTCCCCCACTTGGCGACCGTGGCTGCGGAACCGCCGCGGAGCGCAGCCGAACCCGGGAGGGCAGCCGAACCCGGGAGGGCAGCCGACCCCGAGGAGGGCAGCCGAACCCGGGAGGGTTCACCACGCCGAGCTGCGAGACGTGCCTGGCGACATCACCCGCCCGTGCATCGGCTGGCCAAGTGGCGGCCGAACCAGTCGTGGGCGACTCAGCGCAGCCACACCGAGACGATGCCGGGAGGCCGCCTGGTCGAGTCATTCGCTGCAGGGTCAACGCTGCGTCAGGCAGCGCAGCCGCCCAGCTTCGCCTCAGGCCGCTCGCGGCGACCGCCAGCGCAGAGAGGCGCGCAGCCGTGAGAGGGACGAGCGGCCGAAGCCGCCGCCGGGAGTCTAGGCGCGGCGCTCGCGAAGCGTGGCAGCCTTGCCCACGCGCTTGCGCAGGAAGTAGAGCTGCTTGCGGCGCACGACGCCATGGCGCACGACCTCGATCTTCTCGATGCGCGGGGAGTTGACCTTGAAGGTGCGCTCCACGCCCACGCCGCTGCGCAGGGCGCGCACCGTGATGGAGCGCGTGATGCCGCCACCGCGCATGCGCATGACCGTGCCTTCGAAGACCTGGACACGCTCGCGGTTGCCTTCCCTGACCTTGACGGAGACACGCACGGTGTCACCTGGGGAGATCTCGGGCAGGTCGGTTCTGATCTGGTCGGCGACGATCTCGTCGAGGACGGTCACTGGGTCACTTCCTGGTGCTGCGCCGGGCCGCGGTCTGCGGCGGGCATACGTGGGCAGGGCGTTACCTGACTGGGTCGATGGCGGAGTATAGCAGGCTGGTCGGCGTCCGCTCGGCGCCCCGGCTGGCGCGTGGACCGCAGCCCGACCCGACACGGCGCCCCGCGGACCTAGCCTCTGGCCTCTGTGCCGTGCTCAGCCGGCGACAGGTCCGGCAGCAGATCCGGCCGCTGCTGGCGGGTGCGCTCGATGGCCTGCTCGTGGCGCCAGGCGGCCACCGCGCCGTGGTGGCCGCTGGTCAGGATCTCCGGGACGGCCATGTCCCGGAAGACCGGCGGTCGCGTGTACTGCGGGTACTCGAGAAGACCGTGCGAGAAGGATTCCTCGACTGTCGAGGCTGCGTCGATGGCACCGGGCAGAAGGCGCAGGACGGCGTCGATGACCGCCAGCGCGGGGATCTCACCACCCGAGACGACGTAGTCGCCGACCGAGAGCTCAAGGTCCACGAGGCTGCGGACACGCTGGTCGACACCCTCGTAGCGGGGGCACACCAGCACGAGGTGCGGGCGGACCGAGAGATCCACGGCGCGAGCCTGCTCGAACCGCTCGCCACCCGGGTCGAGCAGGATGCGGAAGGCCTCGGAGCCCGGCGCTGCCAGGACGTCGAGGGCGGCCGCGATGGGCTCGGGCCGCAGTACCATGCCGGCGCCTCCGCCGTAGGGGTAGTCGTCGACCGAACGGTGGCGGCCGAGGCCCCACTCGCGCAGGTCGTGCGCGTGCAGCTCGGCCAGGCCGCGCTCCAGGGCACGCCCCGGGATGGATTCTGCGAGCGGTCCCGGGAAGACGCCCGGAAACAGGGTGAGGACGTCGATGCGCATCAGCCAGCCGCAGCCTGCGCCGGGTCGGTGGGGTCGAGCTCCGGGTCCGGCGCGTCGGGCTCAGGCTCAGGGCGCGGCAGGTCCACCCTCGGCGCCCTGGGTGCAGGAAGATCGAGTGCCAGGGAATCGACGACGAGACGACCCTCCACGGGTGCCAGCTCCGTCACGATGCCACGCACCGCGGGCACGAGCACCTCGCCCCGCAGGCCCCCGGTGATGACATAGACCTCGCCGGCTCCGGCGCGGAAGACCTCGCTGACCGTGCCCAGCACTTCGCCGCTCGTGGTGCGTGCTTCCAGGCCCACGATCTCGTGCCAGTACCAAGAGCCGGCAGGCAGCGGCGCCTCCGGCACGACCTCCAGGTAGCGGTCACGCAGCGGCTCGGCCGCCTCGCGGCTGGTGACCTCGGCGAAGTGCACCAGGAGGCCCGGCTTGGAGGGTCCCGTCCAGTCCAGCGTCAGGGGTGCGTCCTGACCTTCCACGTAGAGGATCGAGCCCAGGCTGAAGCGGTCGGGCGCGTCGGTCAGGACTTCCAGGCGGACGGCGCCACGCAGGCCATGCAATCCACGGACGAGCGCGACGGTGACGCGCTCGTCGGGCGAAGGTGCCACGTCCGGCTAGACGATCTCCAGCGTGATGGTCTGGCCCTCGCGGGCCGCGACCACCTTGAGCAGCGTGCGCAGGGCCTTCGCCACCGACCCATTGCGGCCGATGACCTTGCCCATGTCATCCTCGGCCACCGTCAACTCGATGACCTGCGTCCCATCTTCCTCGTGGGCCTCGACACGCACGGCGTCCGGCTCGTCCACGAGGGACTTGGCCACGAATTCGACCAGCTCGATGGCAGCCATGGCTAGCCGAGGTCGGGCAGGATGCCGACGCGGCGGAAGAGACGCTCCACCGTGTGGGTGGGCTTGGCGCCCTTCGCCAGCCACTGGGTGGCTTTCTCGGCGTCGACGTGGATCTCGATGGGCTCGCTGCGCGGGTTGTAGTGACCGAGCGTATCGAGCGAGCGCCCGTCACGGGCGCTGCGGCTGTCGGCGACGACGAAGCGGTAGCTGGGCTGCTTGGTCGCACCGACTCGGGTAAGGCGGATTCGGACTGCCAAGGGACTCTGGAGACCTCCTGTGGGGCGTGGCGCTGGGCGACGCCGGCTATGGTGCCGAGCGTCGGATCGCCGGGCACCACACCGTGGTGCCCGGCGAATGGTACAGCCTGGCTCGACTATGGCGCGACGATGACCGACATGCGGGCGGAGATGACGTCGTCCTCCGCGCTCCCGACCGCCACGATGCGGTCAAGGGCCGTGGCGAAGGGGGCGATGTCAGCCCACTCAGGGGCCATCGTCGCAAGGAGCGGGTCGAGGACGGACAGCAGGGACCCGACGTTGGCGTACACCAAGCCGCTGTTGCTGGTGTCTTCACCCAGGGCATCGACGTAGCCTGGGCTGGCCGCCAGCGAATCGGCCTCTGCCCCGGTCAGCGCATTCTCGACGAAGTCCCCGAGCCCGATGAGCAAGGTCCCGTCGCTGATGGCCACGCTGAGCGTGTCGGGGATCGTCACCGGCAGCTGGCCGCCGGTCACCTCCTCGATGGGCAGCGTGATGGTCGTCACATCCGTGTCGCCGATGACGGTCTCATCGACGCTGATCTGGGGGGCATCCTCGCCACCCATGCCGGCGCCCGCCAAGCGCACGATGGAGAGGACGCGCTCGACGCGGTCCTGGGCGACCTCCTCGTCAGTGACCTCGGCGGCGATGCCCAGCCACAGGCCATCAGAGCTGATGGCCGCGCCGATGCCGGCATCGGAGACGAAGTCGAGCAGCTCGGGCAGGGGCACCCCGAACAGGTCCTCCAGGGGAGCCATGTCTGCGGCCATCTGCTCGTCCATGGTCGCGAGGAGCCCGCCGATGGTGGCCTCCAGCGTACTGCCCAGATCGCGAGTCTCGACGTAGAGCTGGGTGTCGGACGGGAAGCGCGCCGCCAGGTCGGATTCGCCCACCACGGCCATGGCGGACATCTGCTCGCTCGGCGTCATGAAAGCCTCGAGGGTCATGCGATCACCCTCGGCGATGAGGTAAGCGACCATGTCGGTGGGCAGCTGCTCGCTGAGGCCCTCCAGATCGATGGTCATGCCCGTCTCGCCAGCCGCGGCCTGGGTCGCCAGGTCCATGAGCGGTGCGAGCGACGTGAAGTCCATGTAGGCAGCCACGATGTGCGCAGCCGGCACCCGTGCCCAGGCCTTGCTGAAGTCGGCGTCCTCGGCCAGGCTGGGCGCCTCGCCCTCGAGTACGTCGATGCCGGTCTTGACGAGGTCCACCGTGGGCGCCATGAGGACCCAATCACCGACCACGGCGATGGCGTTGTCAGCGTCACTGAGGATGCTCGTGGCGCCGTAGGGCTCCTCGACCAGCTCTGCGCCGGTCTCGCTCTGCGCCAGCCCGCTGACGAACTCGCTGGCAGCGGCAGGGTCGCTCACCGCGACGCCAGCCAGGATCGGCGCCTCAGACTCCATCATGGCCGCCCCGGCCAGGTCCATGATGCCGACGCTGACCTCGCCGGTCATGAGCGGCATCAGGTCTTCGGTGTAGGAGTACTCACCGTACGTGGCTTCCGACATCAGGCCGTCGAGGGCCTGCCCGAGGATCATCTGGAAGCTGCCCGGGTCTGCGAAGCCCGGGAAGGCGGACATCAACTCGGCCATGGCGTCGCCTTGGCCGTCAGGCATGTCGAGGCGACCCTCGACGTAGACGCTCGTGTCGGCAGGCAGGAAGACGGGGCCGCGGCTCGCGCCGGCCCCACTCTGGGCGAAGGCCACCAACCCTGAGCCGACGACGACCATGAGCACGGTCGCCAGCAGCGCGACTGACCAGCGCCACAGGCCACGACGGGCTGGGGTGGCGCTCGCGGGAACGTTCGACATGGTCACCTCCGTGGATCGTGATTCGGGGGCAGGGACGACCTTGACTCGTGCCATTGTCTCACCTCGACGGCGCTCGTTCGACTGCTACGGTCGTCCCATGGGCAGTCCGGGCAGGCGGCCGCCGCGACCGCGCATGAGCTTCATGACGCGCTGCATCTCGCCGAACTGCTTGACCAGGCGGTTGACCTCCGGCAGGCTGGTCCCGGAGCCGCGGGCGATGCGCCGACGGCGCGAGGCGTTGAGGATGCCGGGGTCATTGCGCTCCTCGTGCGTCATGGAGCGGATGATGGCCTCCACGCGTGCCAGCTCGCCGCGGTCGATGGCCGCCTGGGCCTGCTTGGCGGCACCGCCGAAGCCGGGGATCATCTCCATGAGCGACCCGAGCGGGCCCATCTTCTTGACCTGCTGCATCTGGTCGAGGAAGTCGTCCAGGGTGAAGCTGTTCTTGCGCAGCTTCTCGGCCATGCGCTCGGCTTCCTTGGCGTCATAGGTCTCCTGGGCGCGCTCCACGAGGCTGACCACGTCGCCCATGCCGAGGATGCGGCCGGCCAGTCGGTCCGGGTGGAAGACCTCCAGGGCATCGGTCTTCTCGCCGGTGCCCATGAACTTGACGGCCACGCCGCTGACGGCCGAGATGGAGAGCGCGGCGCCACCACGGGCATCGCCATCGATCTTGGTCAGGACGAGGCCGCTCACGGGCGTGGTGGCGTGGAAGGCCTCCGCCACGGCCACGGCCTCCTGGCCGACCATGGCGTCCACCACGAGCAGCGTCTCGGTGGGTGTGACGGCCGCTGCCAGGGCGCGGATCTCGGCCATGAGGGCGTCGTCCACCTGGAGACGCCCGGCCGTGTCGATGATGACCACGTCGCGTCCCGTCTGGCGGGCCTGGGCCACGGCACCGGTGGCGATGTCCACCACCGGCGTGCCTGGCGGGGCGCTGTAGACCGGGATGCCCAGGCCCGTGCCCAGGGTCATCAGCTGGTCCACCGCCGCCGGGCGGTAGGGGTCGGCGGCCACGAGCAGCGGCTGGCGTCCCTGGCGCACGATCCAGCGAGCCAGCTTGGCAGAGGAGGTCGTCTTCCCGGAGCCCTGGAGGCCGACCATGGCAATGACGGCCGGCGAACCGTTGAGCCGGAAGGTGCGGTCCCCGGCGCCCAGGATGGCGGTCAGCTCCTCGTGGACGATCTTGACGACCACCTGGCCGGCGTTGGTGTTCTCGATGACGTCCTGACCGATGGCGCGCTCCTTGACGCGGGCCACGAAGTCCTTGACGACCTTGTAGTTGACGTCCGCCTCCAGGAGCGCCAGGCGCACCTCACGCATGGCGACGTTGACGTCTTCCTCGGTGATGCGGCCGTGGCCGGTGAGGCCGGCGAGGGCGGTGCGGAGGCGGTCGGAGAGCGCGTCGAACATGGCTCGCAGTCTAGCGTCGGGCCGGCGACTGGCCGGTCGGGGCCTGTGACACCAGTCAGTCCACGGCGAAGAGCGCCGCCACGAAGGCGTTGGGATCGAAGTCGCGCAGGTCGCCGACCTTCTCGCCGAGGCCCACGAAGAGTACCGGCACGCCGGTCTGGCGCTCGATGGCGAAGGCCACGCCGCCCTTGCTCGTGGAGTCGAGCTTGGTGAGGGCGATGGCGGTCAGCCCCGATGACTCGTGGAAGGCCTTGGCCTGCAGGAGCCCGTTCTGACCGGTGGTGGCGTCCAGGACGAAGAGCACCTCCGGCTGGGCCTCCGGCAGGCGCTTGGTGATGGTGCGGCGGATCTTGGCCAGCTCGTCCATGAGGTTCGACTTGGTGTGCAGCCGGCCGGCCGTGTCGATGATGACGACGTCCATGCCGCGCGCCTTGGCAGCGTCCACGGCGTCGAAGACGACGGCGGAGGGGTCGGCGCCAGCGGCGTGTGCGATGACCGGCACGTCGATGCGTCCCGCCCACGTGCCCAGCTGCTCGATGGCCGCCGCGCGGAAGGTGTCCGCCGCGGCAAGCAGCACGCGCGCCCCGAGCGACTTGAAGCGCCAGGCGAGCTTGGCGATGGTCGTCGTCTTGCCCGTGCCGTTGACGCCCACCACCAGGATGATGGCGGGGATGCCGGGGCCCGGGATGCGCGGCCAGGGCACGGCCTGGCGGGGCGCGAAGAGGTGCAGGAGCTCCAGCTGGAGGGCCTTCTGGGGCGGCATGTCGCGGCGGGCGCGGGCGCGGTCGCAGACCTCGATGGCCAGCTCCGCTCCCAGGTCGGCCGAGATGAGTGCCTCCTCGACCTCCTCCCAGGTCTCGTCGTCGGGACTGCCGGTGCCGAGCAGACTGCGCACGCGCTGGGCGAACCCCAGGCGGGAGGGGCCCAGGGCGTCCTGGAGGAGGATGCGGGTGGCCGCCGTGCCATCCTGCGGCTCGCTCATGCGCGGGCCCCCCGGAGTGCCGGATCCGCAGCCGGCACGTCGGCCAGCCGCAGCGAGATGACGCGGCTGACCGCGTCGTCACCGACGGTCACGCCGTAGAGCGCGTCGGCGGCCTCGATGGTGCCGCGGTTGTGGGTGATGACCACGAACTGGATCGCCTCGGCCAGCGAACGCAGGGCCGTCGAGAAGCGACCGATGTTGGCCTCGTCGAGCGCGGCGTCGACCTCGTCGAGGACGCAGAAGGGCACGGGGCGTACCTCCAGCATGGCCATCAGCAGGGCCACGGCGGTCAGGGCCCGCTCGCCGCCCGAGAGCATCGCCAGCGGCTGGCGTCGCTTGCCCGGCGGTCGGGCGGTGATCTCGACGCCGGTGGCGGCGAGGTCGGCCGGGTCGGTCAGCGAGAGCTGCGCCTCCCCTCCCCCGAAGAGCTGGTGGAAACGCCGCGCGAAGGCGCCCTCCAGTGCCTGGAAGGTCTCGCGGAACTGGACGGTCATGAGCTCCTCGAGCCGGGCCATCATCTCGCGAGTGTCGCGGATGGCCCGCTCGAGGTCGTCGCGCTGGGCCTCCAGCGACTCGAGGCGACCCTTGACCTCGGTCAGCTCCTGGGCCGCGAAGGGGTTTCCGGCACCGACCTCGTTGAAGCGGCGCCGCAGGGCCGCGATGCGTGCCCGCGACGGGGGCTCGACGAGGTCGGCCGAGGCGGCCGCGGCGGCGCCCAGGCGCCAGTGCTCGAGGGCCGCCTCGAGGGCCGCCTCGAGCAGCTCGGTCAGCTCCTCGCTGTGCGGCGGGGCCTCCGGCGGCGGTCGGTCGACCTGTGCCAGCAGCGCCGTCAAGCCG
>JBFYUV010000284.1:0-6209 GCA_041299865.1 Chloroflexota bacterium | reverse complement strand
TCGCCGAACTGGGCCGTGAAGTCGGTCGTCATGGCCTGGGCCACGGCCTGTCGCAGGTCCTGGCTGGCCATGATGCCCTCGCTGTTGAGGGCCAGGTAGAAGATGCGCGGACCGACCGAGTCGACGACCGTGAGGTCGGGGTTCTGCTGCAGCAGGCGCAGGGCCGGGGGCGAGATGGCGAACTGCTCGAAGACGCCATCAGCCTCGCCCGACTCGAGGCGCAGGACCTGCGTGTTCTCGTCCACGCCGAGGTCCACGCGGATCTCGTCGAGGTAGGGCAGCTCCGGGTCCACGTAACCCGGGTTGCGGGCGATGGTGATGTCCGAGCCCTTGTTCCACTCCTGGACGTAGAAGGGTCCGGCGCCCACCGGGCGGGTGGCGAACTCCTCGCCGCGCTCCTCCACAGCCTCCTGGGGAACTGGCCAGCTGGTGGCGATGGTGAGGCCCAGCAGGAAGGTGGAGGTGGGCTGCTCGAGGGTCACCTGGAGGGTGTGGTCGTCGATGACCTCGATGCCCTCCACGGTCTCTGCCTCGCCGCCCGCGAAGGCCGCCGCACCCTTGATGGGGAAGAGGTAGCTGGCGCCCCAGCCCTGGATGGGTGCACCTACGGGCTCGGGGTCGAGCCCGCGCAGCATGCCGTAGGCCACGTCCGCCGCAAGCACCTCGCGGGGCTCGAAGTCGGGACCGGCGAACATGGCGCCGGGCTTGATGCGGAAGGTGTAGACGAGGCCATCCTCGGAGACCTCCGGCAGGCCATCCGCCAGACCGGGCTCCAGCTCGCCCTGCGGGTCGAAGTGGTAGAGCCCTTCGTAGAGGGCGCCGGCGACCATGTTGTAGTCGAGATCGAGGGCCTGTGTGTTATCCAGGGTGGTCAAGTCGTTGAGGGCCACCAGCTCCAGCCGGCCGCCGCGCTGCGGCTGCTCTTCCTGGGCCAGGGCGACGCTTCCACTGGCCGCGATGGTCCCCGCGAGCGCCACCACGAGCGCCAGGGCCCCGAATAGCTTGCGCACGACACACCTCCTCCTTCGGCTTGCCTTGCGAGTCTACCCGTGGCCCGTATGCTGTGATCATGGACCAGCAGCGGGTGGCCGCCGACCTGCGGGGCGATCTGGGCGGTGTCCTCGACACGCGCCGTGCCGCGGAGCGTGCCGCTGCGATCATCCGCGAGCGTGCCGGGCGTGCACCCCTGGTCGGCGTCATCTGCGGCACGGGCTTCGCACCCTGCACGGACGCGCTCGCGGATCGCGTGACCATCCCCTTTGCAGACCTTGGCCTACGGCCCTCGGCCATCCCCGGTCACGTCAACGAGGTGGACGTGGGGGAGCTGACCGGCGTCACCGTGGCGGCCGTGAAGGCCAAGGTGCTGCCCTGCGACGGGGCCACCTGGCCGGAGAGCGGCCTGCCGGCGCGGAGCCTGGCCCTGGCGGGCTGCCGGACCCTGCTCTACTCGGCCAACTCGGGTTCCATGCGCGCCGACGTGCCGCCCGGCTCGTTCCTGGCCTTTGGCGACCACATCAACTTCTCCGGCCTCAACCCGCTGGCCACGGAGCGTGAGGGCGGCGGCTGGCAGACGCCCTACCTGTCCATGGCCGAGCTCTACGACGCCGAGCTCAGGGCGCGGGTGGTGGCTGCGGTCGAAGCGGTCGGTGTGCCGCTGCCCGTCGGCGTGGCCGGCTTCTGGATGGGTCCCAGCTTCGAGACGCCCGCGGAGATCCGCCTGGCCCAGCTCGCTGGCTGCTCCATCTCCTCCAACTCGTTCCTGCCGGAGGTCATGGCCGGCTACCACGCCGGCATGCGAGTGGTGGCCTTCACCTTCGTGTCCACGATGTCAGCGGGGATCGGGCCGCCCATCGACCTGGGGCCCGTGCTCGACGCGACCCGCCGGGCGCACGATGACTTCCGGATGATCCTGCGGGCCGCTGTGCCGGTCCTGGCCGACGAGGAGGCCGCGACGGCCGACTGACCGCCGCGAGCGCGAGCCGCTCGCAGCGACGGGACGACGCGCTATCGTGCATCGCATGGACACCCGTGCATCGCTGGCCGTGGTACGTGTCATGGCGGCCGCGGTGGTCCTCGCGGCCATCGGCTACGACATGGTCAACCAGGCCCGGGACGGTAGCGCGGAGCTCATCAACACCCTCAGCTACTTCACCGTCCAGTCCAATCTCATCGGAGCGGCCGTGCTCTTGGTCGCGGCGTCTCGCTGGCGCCGGCCGGCCACCGCCCCCCTGGACTGGCTGCGCGGTGCAGCCGTGGTCTATCTCGTGGTCACCATGGTCATCTACAACGTGCTCCTCGCCACCGGCGATCCGATGACCTGGACCAACGTTGTCGTCCACGTGCTCTTCCCGATCTACCTGGTCATCGACTGGCTGGTGGACCCGCCGGGGGCACGCATCAGCTGGCGACGGGGGATCCTTTGGCTGGCCTACCCGACGCTCTACCTCGTCTATACGTTCGCCCGTGGCGCATCGGTGGGCTGGTACCCGTACCCCTTCTTCGACCTGAACGTCAACGGCGTGGCCACCGTGGCCCTGTATGCGGTCGGCCTCTATGCCTTCGGGCTCATCGTCATCACAGGCGTGACCTTGAGCGGGAACTGGCTGGGGGAACGGCGCCGGGCCGCCAGTCGGATCGCGGCGACCGGGTTCGATGGTGCCTGAGCCGGCGCTGGCGGCCTTCCTGGCCACGGTGCGGTCAGACGCACACGACACGGTGCGGGCCCTCGCCGCCGCGGTCGATGCGGCGGGCGGTGACTTCGAGCAACGCTTCACCTACAAGATGCTGGTCTACACGCTGGATGCCCGCTGGCACCGCTGGGTCGTCGCCATCAGCGTCAACGCCAAGGCGGTGAGCCTACGCTTCCTGTTCGGCCAGACCCTCGACGACCTCGCCGGGGTCCTGCGGCCGGGCAGCACGACCGCCGCCTTCATCGACTACCCGGACGGTGCGACTGTGGACGCCGCGCTGGTGACGTCCTACGTGCAGGAGGCGGTCGCCAGGCACGAGCGCGGGTAGCGCGAGCTGGCCCGCCCGGCCGCTGGCCGACCCCTCGATCAGGCCTCCCCGGCGGCAGTGCCCACGATGGGGTCTGATGGCGCCTGCTCGCGCCGCGCCAGGAAGACGAAGGGCAGCGACAGCGCGCTGATGCCGGCTGCCACCAGGTACGAGGCGGCATAGCCCGAGACGTCGGCGACACGACCCAGTACCGGCTGGGCCACCACGCCGCCCAGCGAGCCCATCAGCGAATCGAACGACAGGACCGTGGCGCGCTGCTCGGAGGCGATGCAGCCGTTCAGGAAGGCGGAGCGGATGGGAGCGCTGATGGCCGCGGTCAGCGCCCAGGCCACCAGCAGCACGATGGCCAGCACGAAGGCGCCCCGGCCCAGGGCCTCCGACAGCCCGCCCACCGCTCCGATGCCGAGCAGGATCACGACGTTGAGTCCCACGCCGAGCAGCAGAGCATCCGTCCGCCGTCGGAAGAAGCGCCGCACGAGGGGCACCGAGAGGCCGCCCACGATCTGGGCCGCAGCCACGATGGCGGCTGCCAGGCCGGCGATGCTGTACGCCGTCGGATCGCCGAAGAGTTCCAGGAGGTACGGCTGCATGGCGTAGAAGGCGTAGAAGCTGACGCCGGCCGTGAAGGGCGCGGCCAGCATCATCCAGCGCACCGGGCGGTTGCGCAGCCCGCCGTCGATGGAGCCGCGCGTCACGTCGCGTACGGCTGTCAGCGTGCTGACGTCGGTGCGGGGCTTGAAGCCCAGGTCGCGCATGAGGAGGAAGGCGACCACGAGCGCCAGGCCGAGCATGGCCGCCCGCAGCAGGTAGGGGACGCCCAGGTTCGTCAGCTGTGCCACGACGCCACCCAGCACGGAGCCCGTCAGCATCGCGGCGCCGGCCACGGTCTGGCCACGCCCAAAGACCGTCTCCAGGTTGCCCCGGAAGCCGGTCGCCCCAAGGGCATCGACGAGCCAGGCCTCCGTGGCGCCTGAGAAGAAGGTGAAGCCGAGTCCCAGCAGGATGGACGCCACGGCCCAGCCCACGAACGGCGCCTGCACCTGCCACATGGCCAGGTAGAGCAGCGTCGAGGCGAGCAGGGTCGCCGCGCCGAGCAGGAAGGAGAAGCGCCGGCCGCGCGTGTCGGCGACCACTCCGGTGGGCACCTCGAAGAGGACCATGCCGATGGAGAAGAAGGCGTTGGCTGCGAAGGCCTCCGTGTTGCTGAGGCCGGCGTCCAGCAGGAAGAGCGTGTTGACGCCCCAGATGAACGAGGTCGCCAGCGTGGTGAGCAGGGTCAGGAGCAGGTAGACACGCTGGACCTGCGCGGCCGATGAACTCATCAGGGCACCGTGGGGGGTATGGGCCCGACCACGGTACACGCCGTGTCCAGTGGACGACGCGCTCCGTCAGATAGGCCGGGCTTGCCGACCGCCATCACGCGAAATGAGTCGCCCGCTAAGTCCCCGACCGATGGCCGGCCGCCGGCTTAGCGACAGGCTGCGCGACATGGACAGCATCGAGTGCTCCACCGGGACGACCCGATCCACCGACATCGACAAGCCGCTGGCGGGCATCCGCGTCCTCGACCTGTCACGTCTGCTGCCCGGACCGTACTGCTCGCAGCTGCTGGCCGACCTGGGCGCCGAGGTCATCAAGGTCGAGACGCCCCTGGCCGGTGACTACGCTCGCATGGCCCCCGAGGAGCTCGGTTTCGGCGGCATCTTCGAGTCGGTCAATCGCGGCAAGCGCAGCATCGCCGTGGACTATCGCCGGCCAGGGGGCCGCGATGTCGTGCTGCAGCTCGCCAGGAACGCCGATGTCTTCCTGGAGTCCTCGCGGCCCGGCGTGCTCGAGCGGCGTGGCCTGGGACCCGTCGCGGTGCGCGACGTGAACCCTGGCATCGTCTACTGCTCGCTGTCGGGCTTCGGCCAGACCGGACCCTACCGTGACCGGCCCGCCCATGACATCGACTACCTGGCCATCAGCGGCGTGCTCTCGCTGCTCGGCCCGGTCGGCGCGCCGCCACCCCCTCCCGGCCTTCAGCTGGCCGACATCGCCGCGGGCACCCTGGCCGCTGCGCGCATCCTGGCCGCGCTCGTGGCTCGCGACCGAACGGGTCACGGCGCCACCATCGACCTGGCCGTCATCGACACGCTCGTGGGCTGGCTGGGCACGCTCGGCTCCGGGGTCGCCAGCGCTGGATCGAAGCCTGGGCCCATGAGCGGTGCGTATCCCTGCTACCGGACCTACCAGGCAGCTGACGGGCGCTGGCTGGCTGTTGGCGCGCTGGAGCCGCCCTTCTGGGCAGCCTTCTGCAAGGGCCTTGGGCGGCACGATCTCGTGCCCCGCCAGTTCGACCCGGCAGCCGCCGCCGAGGTGGCGGCTGCCATCGCCAGCCTGCACAGCGCCGAGTGGCTGGCGCGCTTCGAGGACGACGCCTGCGTGGCCCTCGTGAACCTGCCCCGCGAGGCGCTCGAGGATCGGCACGTGCAGGTCAGGGCGGCCGGTCACCCCAGCCTGGCGCCCGCGCCACGTCTTGGTGCTGACACGGACGACGTGCTGGCGGAGGCCGGCATCGCCCCAGCCGTGGTGCAGCAGCTGATGCATCGCGGCGTCATCAGCGGCGCCCAGTCGGCGCAGCGGGCCACCCGGGCAGCCCGCCTCGGATCTCTGCTGGCGCGGATGGCCGAGCGCGAGCGGGTCCCGGCGGCCTAGTCTTGGGGCATGCTGGACGCCGAGACGATCATCGCCACCCTTGGCCTGCAGCCGCACCCGGAGGGCGGCCACTACCTCGAGACCTGGCGCGCCGACGCTTCAGGCGGCGGACGCTCCGCCGGGAGCGCCATCTACTACCTGCTGCGCGCCGATGAGCGCTCCGCCTGGCACCGCATCGACGCGGCCGAGACCTGGCACTTCTATGCCGGTGCCCCACTCGAGCTGCGCATCGCGGCGGGGTCCGGCGATGAGGCCGCCCAGGGGCACGTGCTGGGTGCGGACGTCATCGCTGGCCAGCGTCCGCAGCTGATCGTGCCGGCAGGTGACTGGCAGTCGGCGGCCACGCTCGGCGAGTGGACGCTCGCGGGTTGCACGGTCTCGCCCGCGTTCGAATTCGCCGCCTTCGAGCTGGCCCGACCGGGTTGGGAGCCGGGCATGGGTCCGCCCGCCCAGGCGCGCCGGGAGCCAGTCCCGCAGCCAGCGAGCGAGCCGTG
>JBFYUV010000283.1:0-6088 GCA_041299865.1 Chloroflexota bacterium | reverse complement strand
CCGCCGGCCAGGCCGTCAAGACCGACCCCGCCGCGGGCAGCGAGGTGCAGACCGGCTCGGCCGTCACCCTCACCGTCAGCAAGGGTCCCAAGCAGGTCAGCGTGCCGGCCATCGTGGGCCTGGCGGAAGCGGATGCCCTCGCCACTCTCGCGGCCGCCGAGGTCA
The DNA here is from genome assembly GCA_041299865.1 of Chloroflexota bacterium. Lineage (GTDB taxonomy): Bacteria > Chloroflexota > Limnocylindria > Limnocylindrales > CSP1-4 > JAFMJV01. The sequence continues at coordinate 5,923 of JBFYUV010000283.1, read as the reverse complement.
CGCCGGGAGCGAGATCTGAGATCAACGACCCGGACGTGCCGTTCGGTGTCGTCCTCTCCCAGGATCCGCCACCCGGCACTGTCGTCATCAAGGACAGCGCGGTCGCCTACGTCGTCTCGATCGGCCCGCCCATCGAGCCCCGTGGTGCCGGCGGCACCCTCCAGAACCCGACCATCAGCGGCCAGCTGGATGCCGTAGCGGCGGCCATCCCGACCGTCCGCGAGCTCCCGCTGGGGACCGTCCCCTATGACGCTGTCGGCAACGCTGACCAGAAAGCCCTGCTCAGCCCTCGCTCGCAGATCGTGCATGACCCCGGCTCGGTCGCCGGCGAGGACAAGACGCTCAAGCGCCTCGGCCTGCTTGGCCCAGGTGACGACCTGGCCTCCCTGCTCGACCGGCTCTATGGCCAGGACCTCTCGGTCGCGTACCAGGCCGGAGGTGGCAGCCTGACCGTCCTGAACTCGCTCGAGAAGCTCACCATCGGCGACGAGGCCAACGCGGCCCGCGAGTTCGGCCGAACGGCCGTCGACCAGCAGATCGGGATCAGCCGCGTCCGCGTGGGTGACCCAGCCATGGGCGACCAGGCTCTCGCCGGCCTGGCCCTTGAGCAGGGGGATGGCACGGCCGTCATGCTCGATTGGGCGGCCACGAACATCGCCCCGGGCAACCAGGCCAAGGTGGACGATGTCATCGTGCCGGGCGACGACGGCACCCTGGCCTCCATGCCGCAGATCCTCCAACGGGAGTACAACCTTCCGTTCCTTGAAGGTCGCCTCTTCGTCGATCGGCTTCGGGAAGCCGGTGGCTGGGCCAACGTCAACAACGCCTGGGCCAGCCCACCAGAATCGACCGAGCAGATCCTGCATCCCAAGCTCTACCCGGGCGATCGGCCCACGTCCATCGATCTGGGTGACCTCGCGGGTCGGCTCGGCGCAGGCTGGGCGGAGGCCTGGCGAGAGACGATGGGCGAGCTTCGCATCGCCGTCTGGTTGGCCGATGGCCAGCCAGGCACCCAGGAAGGTCCCAAGGCTCCCATCGATCTGCCCCGGGCCAACGCCGCGGCCGGCTGGGGTGGCGACCGCCTCGTCAGTCTCGATGGCCCCGATGGAACGTGGGCCATCGTATGGCAGACGAAGTGGGACGGCCCCGAGGACGTCGGCCAGTTCGTGGAGGCGGCCAATGCCGCCATCGCAGACCTGGCCGGAGCCCATGCGGTTCTCGCTGCCGACGTCTCGACAGGAGTCTCCGACCCAGCGCTGGTGCTCCTCACCAGCGACCCCACCACGCTCGCGAACGTGCAGGCCGCCCTCGGCTTGGCTCCCTAGCGGAGACCATGCCGCTTGAGCGGCGTCAGGAGAGCGATGCGAGGCCGGGCCACGAGCCCGGCCTCGTCACATGGAGTCGGGTGCAGAGATGCCCAGCAATGCCAGGGTGTTGCGGATGACCACGCGCGTCAGGTCGATGAGCGCCAGCCGTCCGCTCGAGGTGGCGGGATCTGCTGGATCGATGACTCGACGGTCCCGGTAGAAGGCGTGGAATGTCGTGGCCAGCTCCGTGGCATAGGCGGTGACACCCTGCGCCTCCTCCGAGCGCGCCGCGTCCTCCACGACGTCCGGCAGTCGCAGCAGGTCGCGGGCCAGGCCGGCTGCCACGGCATCGGCGGCCAGCACCCCTCGGAAGGAGGTCGTCGGCGTCAGCCCTGTCTCCGCCGCCTTGGCCAGGATGGAGCAGATGCGCGCGTGTGCGTACTGCACGTAGTAGACCGGGTTCTCGGCCGACTGGCGGCGCGCCAGCTCGATGTCCACGTCGATGGGCGAGCTCGCCGAACGTGAGGCGAAGGACCATCGGGCGGCATCCACGCCGATCTCTTCGAGCAGCTCATCCAGGGTCAGGAACTCGCCCGAGCGCTTGCTCATGGGGATCTCCTGGCCGTCACGCACGAAGCGCACCCAGGCCACCATGAGCATCTCCACGGCCTCCTTGTCGAAGCCCAAGGCCTCAGCCGCATTGCGGACGCGGGCCACCGTCCCGTGGTGGTCGGCACCCCAGACGTAGATGAGCTTGTCGAAGCCGCGGCTGAACTTCTCGCTGACGTAGCCGATGTCCGAGGCGAAGTAGGTGGGCTCGCCGCCGGTGCGGTAGATGACGCGGTCCTTGTCGTCGCCAAAGGCCGTCGAGCGGAACCACGTGGCGCCCTCCGACTCGAACACGTGGCCGCCCTCGCGCAGCCTGGCCACGGCACGCTCCACCCAGCCCTCCTCGTGCAGGCTGGCCTCGCTCTTCCAGACGTCGAAGTGGACGCCGAGCCGCTCCAGGCTGGCCTCGATGCCGTCGCGGATCCGGGACCCGGCCCAGTCGCCGATGCGAGCATCACGATCGACGCCCGGAGCTGAGGCGGCCTCCCAGACGTCCCCGGGAATCACCGTGGCCAGCTCGTCCACGTAGCTGCCGCGATACGCTTCCTCTGGCAGCGGCTGGCCGAGCCGACGGGCGACCACGGACGCGCCGAGCACCCGGACCTGGCGGCCCGAGTCATTGAAGTAGTACTCGCGGCTGACGCGATGGCCGCCGCCTTCCAGCACGCGGCAGAGGAGATCGCCGACGAAGGCGCCACGCGCGTTGCCGACGGTCAGGGGGCCCGTGGGATTGGCCGAGACGAACTCCACGTTCACGTGCCTGGGGGTCTCCGGCCGGACCGTCCCGAAGTCTCGGCCGGCCGCCAGGGCCTCGTCCAGCACGGCCTCCAGCCAGGCCGCTGAGAGGCGCAGGTTGAGGAATCCGGGCGCGGCCACCTGCACGTCGTCCACGGCGACCCCGGCGGGCAAGGCCCGCAGGCTGGTCGCCAGCGCCTCCGCGATCTGCAGTGGTGATCGCCGCATGGGCCGAGCCAGCTTCATGGCGAGGTTGGTGGCCAGGTCGCCGTGCTCCGGGTTGGCGGGCCGCTCGACCTCCACCTCTGGCGCCTGCCCGGGCCCGAGCTCCGGCAGGGCACCCGACTCGACAGCGTGGCGCAGCGCCTCTTCGATGAGCCCCTGTACGCGGGTCCGCACCGAGAGGACAGGGCTTCCGTGGCTGGCCATCCCGTTCATGGCTGCTCTCCGATGTGCACGACCCCGCCAGGTTCGGCCAGGTCCACGGGCCCGCTGAAGACCTGCCTCGCCGCCTCCAGCGCGGCCTGGGGGTCGTTGGATTCGAGGATGTGGGTCAGGATGAGGCGGGCAGCTTGCCCGTGCTGCGCCACGGCTGCGGCCTGGACGGCGGTGAGGTGATTGGCGCCTCGTTCGGGCGTCCGCGTCGACCAGAAGGCCTCGCAGAGCACGGTGTCACCCTCGTGGATGAGCGGATGCAGGTCTTCCGCTCGACCGCAGTCGCCGCTGTAGACGAGTCCGGGTCCGGCTGGGTCGTCATGGGCCGTGACACGGAAGGCATAGCTGTGCTCGGAGTGCAGGACGGGGTGGGCCTGCAGGATGAAGGGCCCGATCTCCCTGATGCCCGCCACGAGCTCCGGCCCGACGAGGTCCCGCAGGAAGCCATCCTCGCCGCAGAAGGCGTCGTAGCGGCGCCTCAGCTCGTCGGGGACGTGCAGTCCGATGCCACGTGGCTCCCCGAACTGGTACCGCAGGTGGTGGCGCAGCGGGATGAGGTCGACATGGTGGTCGGCGTGCATGTGGCTGATGACCACGGCTCGAATGCTCGACGGTTCGCGATGCCCGAACAGCGCACCCAGGGCACCCTGGCCCAGGTCGAGCACCAGCGCCTCTCCGCCGAGTTCGATGAGATAGGACGACGACGGGCGACCGGGGCTCTCCGACCACGCGGCCGACGAGCCGAGAACGGTGAGCCTCACGCCCACGCACGCAGCGGGTGGCTGCTCCTGCTCATGTTCTGCGCTCCCCGTCCTGGCTGGGTGTCGATGACCCCGTCCGGGCAGCCTACCGTGCGGCGACGGTCCCTGCTGCGAGCCTGGCTGCCACCGAGGCCGCCTCGTTGATGCGGTCCGGCAGCACCACGATACCGGCTTCCCGTGCCCCGTCCCAGCTGGCGCTGCGGCCGCCGACTGCGAAGACCGGGCTGTGGCCTGCGGCGCGGAGCGCTTCGGCGACCTCGAGTGCCCTGAGCTGCTCGGAATCCTGCACGACTGCCAGCACCACGACGCGTGCCCGCTGCTGCCTGATGACGTGCACCCAGCTGGCGACGGGCACGTCCGCTCCGAGGTACAGCACGCCCACCCCCAGGCGGCGCAAGGCCACAGCGAACGCGAGAGCACCCAGCTCGTGGCGGCCTTCGGGCGGCAGGCCCACGACGACGCTGGCGTCACCGATGACCGCGGCTGCCTCGTAGAGGGCGGACAGCCGGCGATGGATGGCCGCGCTCGCTGCATGCTCTGCCGCGATGTCCAACTGGCCCTCCGTCCAGGCCCAACCGAGTGAGGCAAGGGCCGGCATGAGCAGCTCGTCGACGATGGATTCGAACGAGCCCTGCGCGAATATCTCGTCAAGGACGGCGCCGGTCGCCGCGATGTCCATTTCCGTGGCAGCGGCAAGGAATCGCCCGGTGAGATCCGCCTGACGGGTGCGTGCGGACCTGCCGTTCAGGGGGGCGGGGACCGCCTGGACGATCGGCAGCACAGTGACCTCGCCAGCCAGGATGGCGCGACTGGCCTCGCTGGCACTCCAACCGTTCTCTGTCAGCTCGCGTACGCGCACGAGCGTCGCGATGGCCTCGTCGTCATAGAGCCGGTAGCCGGATGGCGTGCGCTTGGGGCTGACCACACCGTAGCGGCGCTCCCACGCTCGGATGAGCGGGACGCTGACGCCTGCACGAATTGAGGTTTGTTTGATGCTGTACATGCTTGGTGCACAGTATCACGCTTCTGTGACGGCCGCAACCGGGTAATCTAAGACAAACACTTGACAAGGTATAGACAGGAGGTTAACTTGTTGGCAACGGGTCAGCGGACCCTCGACACGAGAACAGAGCGAGGAGACAACGAGATGACCGACAGGTGGTCCCTCTAGGGGCCCACGCAGAGGGGCGCAGCGCGCCTCGACCGACCCCCAGGTGGGCCTCAACGCTCGCCGCTTCGAGCCACAGGCTGGAAGCAGTCAACAGGACTCACAGGAAGGAAAGAACCCACGATGCGATCCACGAAGCTCTCCATCCTCGGCGCCGCAGTCGCGCTTGCAGCCGTCACCGCGATCCCGGTCGGCGTCGCCGCCCAGGACGACATGGCCGACATGGCCAAGGTCCGCGTCGGTCACTTCAGCCCGGATGCGCCTGCGGTCGACGTCTACGCCAACGGCGGCGCCATCCTGACCGAGGTTCCCTTCGGCGTGCTCTCCGAGTACCTCGAGGTCCCCGGTGGTACGTACACCATCGAAGTCGTGGCAGCTGGCGCTGATCCCGCCGACGGCGCCGTCATCGGCCCTGTCGACCTCGAGTTCGCCGCTGGCACCATGACCACCGTCGCAGCGACCAACGCCCTCGCCTCCATCGAGGCTCAGGTCCTGGTCGACGCACCCGCCCCGCAGGACGGTATCGCTCAGGTACGTGTCGTCCACTTCAGCGCTGACGCGCCCGCCGTCGACATCGCCGTTGACGGTGGTGACGTGGTGGTCGAGAACCTCGCCTACCCGAGCGCGGCCGGCTACCTTGACCTTCCCGAGGGCGAGTACGACCTCGAGATCCGCCCGACCGGCACGACCGACGTCGCTTTCGACATCGATCCGCTGGCGCTTGCCGGTGGCAACAGCTTCACCGTCTTCGCCATCGGCTCCCTGGCTGACGGCTCCTTCACGGTCCTGCCGGCCGTCGACGCCAGCCTCATGGCTGATGACGACATGATGGCCGAAGAGTCCATGGCAGCCGAGGCGTCCCCCGAGGCCTAAGCCTGACCACGCCCCCCGGGCCGGCAGTGCGCTTC
>JBFYUV010000282.1:0-22163 GCA_041299865.1 Chloroflexota bacterium | reverse complement strand
ACGCCGGGGAAGAACTGCCGCGGCACGACGCCGCCTACGACCTTGGTCTCGAACTCGACGCCGCCACCGGGGTTGGGTGAGATCTCCAGCCAGACGTGGCCGAACTGGCCGCGCCCACCGGTCTGCTTCTTGTGGCGGCCCTCGACCCGGGTGGTGCCCCGGATGGTCTCGCGGTAGGGGACGCGCGGCGCGTGGGTCACGATGGAGGTGCCGAACTTGCGCGTGAGTCGCTCGCCGGCCACCTGGATCTGGTTCTCGCCCTGGCCCCACATGAGCTGCTCGCCGGTCTCGGTGTTGCGGTCCACGCGCAGCGTGCGATCCTCCTCCTGGAGGCGCGTGAGGGCCGTGCTGAGCTTGTCGAGGTCGGCCTTGGAGGCTGGCTCGACGGCGACCGGCAGGGTCGGCTCGGGGAACTGGATGGCGGCCATGGTGAGGGGCCGGTCCTTGGCGCTGAGCGTGTCGCCGGTGACGGTGTGGACCAGCTTGGCGACGGCCCCGATCTCGCCGGCGCGGATCTCGTCGACGGCCTCCTGCTCCTTGCCCTTGATGTAGAAGACCTGCGCGATGCGCTCGTCTTCGCCGCGCGTGGCGTTCCAGACCTGGTCGTGGGCCTTGATCGTCCCGGACCAGACGCGGAAGTAGGTGAGGCGACCGACGAAGGGATCGGCCGTCGTCTTGAAGACCTGCGCCAGCAGCGGGCCAGCAGCATCCGGCGCGACCTCGACGACCTCGCCGCGGTTGTCCGTGGCCTCGACGGGCGGCTCCTCTGTGGGCGTGGGCAGGTAGCGGATGATGGCATCGAGCATGGCGCTGATGCCGATGTCACGGTGGGCCGAGGTCAGCATGACGGGCGCCAGGATGGAGTCCTTGACGCCCTTGTGGAGGCACAGCTCCAGCTCTTCGTCGCTGATCTCCTCGCCGTCGAGGAACTTCATGAGGACCTCGTCGTCGGCGTCGGCGGCAGCCTCCAGCAGCTGGTCGCGCCGGAGCGCGACTTCGGCCGTCAGCTCGTCAGGGATGGGCACCTCGGCGCGCTTGCCGTCCGTGTAGACCCAGGCCTTGCGGTGCACGAGATCGACGTAGCCCCGGAAGCCATCCGCCTTGCCGATGGCCACCTGGAGTGGCGCGATCTTGGTGCCGAAGGCAGCACGGAGCGCATCGACGGCGGCCATGGGGTCAGCGTTCTCGCGCTCGCAGCGGGTGATGACGAAGATGGCCGGCGTGTGGGTGGCGCGGCCGAGACGGATGGCCGACTCGGTGCCGGCCTCCACGCCGCCCGAGGCGTCCATGGTGATGAGCGAACCGTCCGCGGCCGCGAAACCCGAGATGACCTCGCCCACGAAGTCGGCATAGCCGGGCGTGTCGATGAGCGTCACGTGGCTGCCGTCACGGTCGAAGGTGTTGGCGGCCAGCGAGAGCGAGAGCTTGCGTTTCTGCTCCTCGGGTTCGAAGTCGAGGCTGGCGGTGCCGTCATCGACGCGGCCCATGCGGTTGATGACGCCTGCCTTGTGGAGCAGGTGCTCGGCGATGGTCGTCTTGCCGGAGCCGGTATGACCGGCCAGGACGACGTTACGCAGTCGCGAGATATCGACGTGGGGCACGCGCGGACCTCCAGAACAGGCTAGGGGTCGGCGGAGGCATCTGGGTAGGGCCTCGTCCCTCAGGCCGACCGAGTCGGTTTCGTGCCCGCAATCATATAGAATCGCGAGCCATGTCCGGTCATTCCAAGTGGTCCAGCATCAAGCGCCAAAAAGGCGTCAACGACGCCAAGCGCGGCGCTGTCTTCACCAAGATGGGCAAGGAGATCAGCGTGGCCGCGCGCGCCGGTGGCGCGGACCCGGAGGGCAACTTCCGCTTGCGCCTCGCCATCGACAAGGCCCGCTCGGTCAACATGCCCGCGGAGAACATCAAGCGCGCCATCGAGCGGGCCGCCGGCGGGGACAAGACGGCCGTCTACGAGGAGATCGTCTACGAGGGCTATGGACCAGGCGGCGTGGCCATCCTCGTGGAGACGGCCACGGACAACAAGAACCGCACCGCCGCGGATGTGCGCTCCATCTTCGCCAAGTCGGGCGGACAGCTGGCCGGCAGCGGTTCGGTGGCCTGGCAGTTCGAGCCGCGTGGGGTCGTCAGCGTGGGCCTGGGCGGCAGCGACCCGGATGACATCGCCCTGCTGGCCATCGATGCGGGGGCCTCGGACGTGGACACCACAGGCGACCCCCTTGAGGTCATGACGGAGCCGGGCGACCTGGAGGCCGTGCGTACGTCGCTGCAGGCGGCCGGCCTGAAGGTCGAATCGGCCGAGCTCACGATGCAGGCCAAGGCGCCCGTGGCGGTGGATGTCGATCGAGCCCGCCAGAACCTGCGCCTCATCGAGACCCTCGAGGACAACGACGACGTGCAGCGGGTCACGGCCAACTTCGAGCTGCCCGACGAGATCCTGGCCGAGGCCGCCGCGTCGTGATCGTGCTGGGGATCGACCCCGGCACCGCGCGCACCGGATACGGCCTGGTGTCCCGCGAGGGCAGCACCCTGCGCATGGTCGATTACGGCTGCGTCGAGACCATCGCCGATCGCTCGGCCGGCGCCCGGCTGGTACTCATCCACGAGGCCCTCGCCGACCTCATCGAGACGCATCGGCCGGAGGCCATGGGCGTCGAGCGGCTCTTCTTCAACAAGAACGTGCAGACGGCCTTCGCGGTGGGCCAGGCACGCGGCGTGATCCTGCTGGCAGCCGCGCAGCACGGGCTGCCCGTTTTCGAGTACGGCCCGCACGAGGTGAAGATGGCCGTGACCGGCTACGGGCGCGCCACCAAGGACCAGGTCCAGCGCATGGTGCAGCTGGTGCTCGCGATGCCTGTGCTGCCTCGTCCGGATGACGCGGCAGACGCCCTGGCCGTGGCGGTCTGCACCGCCCATGCCGCCACACCGCTATCGCTGGCGGGCCGATGATCGCCTCGTTGGATGGCGTCGTGACGGTCGTGTCGGCGACCTCCCTGGTCCTGGAGGTCGGCGGTGTCGGGTACCGCGTCCACGCTGGGCCGGGCACCCTGGCCGGGTTGACAGCGGGGGGCCGCGTCAAGCTGCTGACGCACCATCTCGTGCGCGAGGACCAGCAGGCGCTCTATGGCTTCCGCAGCGCGGAGGAGCTGGGCTTCTTCGAGCTCATCATCACCGTCAGCGGCGTCGGCCCCAAGGTCGGCCTGGCCATCGTCTCGTCGCGGCCCGTGGCCGACCTCGAGCTGGCCATCCTGCAGGGAGACGAGGCCGTCCTGGTGTCCGTGCCCGGCGTCGGGAAGCGGCTCGCGGGGCGCATCGTCCTGGAGCTTCGCGAGAAGGTGGCGGTGGCTGGGGCGGGCGCCACCAGTGATGGCAGCGGTGAATCGGAGGTCGTGGCCGCCCTGGAGGCACTGGGCTACACCTCGCGGGAGGGGCGCGAGGCAGCTCGGGCGTCGGTGGCCAAGCTGGCGGCTTCGGCCAGCCTCGAGGAGCGTGTCAAGGAAGCCCTGCGCTCCCTGCGGCGCGACTGAACCGCTGGTCCGATGAGTCGAACACCTGTTCCATTCGACGCTGGACTCTGCTAGACTCGCCGTCCATGGATGACGAGGCCCACCCGGTCCCGCCGGAGCTGGCACGGCCGGACGAGAACAGCATCGAGACCTCGCTGCGTCCGCGCCAGCTGGACGAGTACATCGGCCAGCGGCAGGTCAAGGAGAACCTCTCCGTCCTCCTGGCGGCTGCCAGTGGTCGGCGGGAGGCAGCTGACCACGTCCTGCTCTACGGCCCGCCGGGGCTCGGCAAGACGACCCTGGCCAACATCGTGGCTCGTGAGCTGGGGGTGGGCATCCACACCACCAGCGGCCCCGCCATCGAGCGTCCCGGTGACCTGGCGGCCATCCTGACCAACATCGATGAGCGCGATGTCCTCTTCATCGACGAGGTGCACCGCCTCAACCACTCGGTGGAGGAGATCCTCTATCCGGCCATGGAGGACTTCGCCATCGATGTCATGATCGGCCGGGGCCCCAGCGCGCGCAGCCTGCGCCTCTCGTTGAAGCCCTTCACGGTGGTGGGTGCCACGACCCGGGCCGGACGCATCAGCTCGCCGCTGCGCGATCGCTTCGGCGCCGTCTACCGCCTGGATTACTACGCGGAGGCGGAGCTGGCGGAGATCGTGCGCCGCTCGGCGGGCATCCTGGACGTGGACATCGATGAGGCCGCTGTGGCCATCCTGGCGGCTCGCGGACGTGGCACGCCGCGCATCGTCAACCGCCTCCTGCGCCGCACCCGCGACCACGCCCAGGTCAGGGGGGACGGAAGGATCACGGAAGCGCAGGCCACGGCTGCCATGGAGACCCTCGACATCGACACGGTCGGCCTGGACACCACGGACCGGCGCCTCCTGGCGGCCATCGTCCAGAAGTTCGGCTCGGGCCCGGTCGGCGGCGCTGCCATCGCTGCCGTCATCGGCGAAGAGGTCGAGACGGTGGAGGACGTCTACGAGCCGTACCTGTTGCAGCTGGGCTTCCTGGACCGGACCCCGCAGGGGCGCGTGGCCACGGAGCTGGCGCGCGAGCACCTTCGCTCGCTGGGGTACGAGGTGCCGCCGCCGCGGCGTGCCGATCGCGATGACCCGGGACTCTGGGACGGCGTCACGACCGAGGGCCGCAGCGGCGGCGAGGAACCGGCGTGACCGCGGCATCGGCGGCCCGGGTGGGCCGGTGAGCGGCCACTCGCAACGTCGTTCGCCCATCCGTTTCGAGACCGCCGGGCCGCCTGCCGGAGGCGAGACCCGGGCGCGGGTGGGACGCCTGGAGACGCCGCACGGCGTCGTCGAGACGCCGGTCTTCATGCCCGTCGGCACCAATGCCACCGTCAAGGCCCTGGATCCCGATGACCTTCGTGAGGTCGGGGCAACCATCATCCTGGCCAACACCTACCACCTCTCGCTGCGCCCCGGCCACGACCGCATCGCCGGCCTCGGCGGGCTCCATCGCTTCATGGCCTGGGACCGGCCCATCCTCACCGATTCGGGTGGCTTCCAGGTGGTCAGCCTGGGGGACTTGCGCCGTATCGATGAGGAGGGCGTGACGTTCCGCTCTCACCTGGACGGCGCCCTGCTGCACTTCAGCCCGGAGTACGCCATCGCCGTCCAGGAAGCGCTGGGCGCAGACATCGCGGTCTGCCTGGATCAGCCCGTGCCACCACACGCCTCGTCGCGGGCAGAGGTCGCGGAGGCCACGGCGCGCACGCATCGCTGGGCGGAGCGCTGCCTCCAGGCGCACCAGCGCGAGGACCAGGCGCTCTTCGGCATCATCCAGGGTGGGCTGGAGGAGGATCTGCGCACGGTCTCCACGGAAGCCATCGCGGGCCTGCCCTTCGACGGCATCTGCATCGGGGGCCTGGCCGGGGATGAGACGCCGGTCCAGCGCCGGGCCGTCCTGGACGTCGTCGTACCGCTCCTGGTGGATGACCCTCGGCCGCGCTACCTGATGGGGCTCGGCTCGCCACTGGACCTGCTCGATGCCGTGGACGCCGGCGTCGACATGTTCGACTCGGTGCTGCCCGCGCGCGTGGCGCGCAACGGCTCGCTGTGGTCTCCGGAGGGCCGGCTGAACCTGCGCAACGCGCGATACCTGGATGACCCACGGCCCGTCCAGGAGGGCTGCCCATGCCGCCTCTGCCGCACGTTCTCGCGCGCCTACCTGGCTCACCTGTTCAGGGCCAACGAGCTGCTCGCCCACCGGCTCGCGACTTGTCACAACCTGACCTTCACCCTAGACTTCATGGCGAGGATCCGGTCCGCTATCCGGACCGGCACCTTCCCCGGATTGAAGCGGTCGCTTCGTGACAGCCAAGCTGACACGAAGGGCGCTGAGACTGCCGATGAAGGGAGGGTGAAGTCAGAGTGAAGGCCCGCCGCCCAGAGTAGGCGGCACCAGATGGAGGCGCGAGGATCGATGGCCGGAAAAGTCCCCTCTCGCCGTGAAGCCAAGAAGCCCCCCAAGTCGAAGAAGTCCAAGGTGAGACTCGAGTCGTTCTCCGAGGCGCCGCTGCCCTCCGTGGAGGAGATCAAGCCCAAGCGGAAGCCGCGCGCGGAGGAGGAGTCCACGGAGTAGCGTCTTGGCTCGATCGGCAGGGTGGCAGCCTCGGAGGTACGCCAGGCATGACCGTCACCAGCGCCGGTCGGTCGACCGGGACAGAGAAGAACGCCGCGAATGGGGCCCGTGAAGCCCAGCGCAAGGACCGTCAACAGGCGGTAGACGCCGCCATCCTCTCCATCGAGAAGCAGTTCGGACAGGGGTCGATCATGCGCCTCGGTTCGGACGTCCGCCAACAGGTCGATTCCATCCCCACGGGCTCCATCGCCCTGGACCTCGCCCTCGGCGTCGGTGGCGTGCCGCGCGGGCGCATCACGGAGATCTTCGGCCCGGAGTCCTCGGGCAAGACGACCGTCTGCCAACACGTCCTGGCGGAGGCCCAGCGCCTCGGCGGTGTCGTGGCCTTCATCGACGTCGAACACGCCCTGGACCCGCAGTACGCCCGCGCCTGCGGCGTGGACGTCAACAACCTGCTGGTGAGCCAGCCGGACACCGGCGAGCAGGCCCTGGAGATCACGGAGACCCTCATCCGCTCGGGCGGTGTGGACTGCGTGGTGGTCGACTCCGTGGCCGCGCTCGTCCCCCGCGCGGAGATCGAGGGCGAGATGGGTGACTCCTTCGTGGGCATCCAGGCACGCCTTATGAGCCAGGCTCTGCGCAAGCTGACCGGCATCGTCAGCCGCTCCAACACCGCCCTCGTCTTCACCAACCAGCTGCGCGAGAAGATCGGCGTCATGTTCGGCAACCCGGAGGTGACACCGGGCGGTCGCGCCCTGAAGTTCTACTCCAGCGTGCGCCTGGATATCCGCCGCATCGAGACCATCACGACCGGCTCGGAGGCGGTGGGCATCCGCTGCCGTGTCAAGGTCGTCAAGAACAAGGTGGCGGCGCCCTTCCGGGTGGCGGAGTTCGACGTCATGTACGGCAGTGGCATCTCCCGCGAGGGTGGTCTGCTGGACGTCGGCGTGGCTTCCGACGTGGTGCGCAAGTCGGGCGCCTGGTTCAACTATGGTGAGACGCGCCTGGGGCAGGGACGTGAGCAGTCCAAGGAGTTCCTGCGCGCGAATCCGGACATCGCCGGGCAGCTCGAGGTGGAGATCCGCGGCAAGGTGGCCACCATCGACGTCCCCGTGGAGGGCATCAAGGAGGCCGAGTAGCGGCCTGGCGTCGTAGCAACGGCCACGGCCGTGGCATCGAGGACGCGCAGCCCGGAGGAGCGCCGCCAGGCGTCGGTCGAGCGGCGTGTCCGGCGAGCGGCGGTGACGGACCCGGACGTCGTCATGGAGGCGGCGGCCGCGTTCCTGGCGGTACGGCCGCGCTCCGTTGCCGAAACCCGCGGGCGCCTGTCTCACCTCGGCTACCCGCAGGCGCTCTGCGACCAGGTCGTCGAGCGCCTGGTCGCTCTCGGCTACCTCGATGATGTCGCGTTCTCGCGGGCGTGGGTGGAGAGCCGCGATCGTGCCCGCCCGCGGGGCAGCCTGGCCCTCCGCCAGGAGCTGCGGCGCAAGGGCGTAGCGCAAGCCATCATCGATGGCGCCCTCGATGAGCGCGGCGGTGGCAGCCGTCCCGGCGAGGACGGGGGCATCGGGGCCGGGGCAGCGACCTCGATGGAGGCTGAGGTGCAAGCTGCTCGACGCCTGCTCGATGGGCGCTCCACCACCCTGGGGCGCGAGGCGGACCCGCGCCGTCGTCGCCAGAAGGCCTATGCGCTGCTGGCGCGCCACGGCTTCCCACCGGACGTCTGTCGGACCCTGGCGGCCAGTGTCGTGCCCACCGGAGACCTCGACGACGAGGGCGTTTGACGCTCTCTTCGATACGCGGGTAGGCTTCGCCTCCTGACCCACGGACGGTCAGCCCTGCGCCGGGCCGCACCACGCGGCCCTCCGTGCGGGCCGCTCGTTCGAACCGATGGTGGCGCCAGGGAGGGCTGCCATCTGGCCACCGGGGGGTGGCGATTCAAGGATCGACATTCACGTCCGGCCGTCAGCCGGATGGGAGGGACAGATGAATGAACCCGTCGTCATGGCGGTCATCCTGCTCGTGGTGGCCGTCGGCGGGCTGGCACTCGGTTTCGTAGCGCGTGGACTCGTCGCTTCGCAGGCCATCAAGGCCGCCAGTGAGAAGTCCGAGCGCATCGTGGCCGAGGCGCGTGCCCAGCAGAAAGAGCTCATCCTGCAGGCCAAGGAGGAGCAGGTCCGGCTCCACCGCGAGCTCGATGAGGAAGGCCGTGCCAAGCGCAACGACCTGGCCGGCCTCGAGCGGCGCCTCCTGGCGCGCGATGAGCAGCTCGACCAGCGCACGGACATGCTCGAGGAGCGTGACCGCAAGCTGCTCGTCCGCGAGCAGGAGCTGGGGGCCCAGCGCGCCGAGCTGTCGGCAGCCCGCACCGAGCAGGTCCAGGCCCTCGAGCGAGTCAGCGGCCTGACGGCGGATGAGGCCAAGGCCATGCTCGTCGAGGAGGTGCGCGAGGAAGCCGAGCACGATGCCGTGCGCCTGGCGCGCGCCATCGAACGCTCCGCCCGCGAGAACGCCGAGGACAAGGCCCGCGACGTCGTCATCACGGCCATCCAGCGCGTCATGGTGGACCACACCGCCGAGGCCACGGTCACGATCGTGCCCATCCCCTCCGACGAGATGAAGGGCCGCATCATCGGCCGCGAGGGACGCAACATCCGCGCCCTCGAGCAGGCCACCGGCATCGATCTCATCATCGACGACACGCCAGATGCGGTCATGCTCAGCGGCTTCGACCCGGTGCGCCGCGAGGTCGCTCGCCTGGCCCTCACCAAGCTCATCTCCGATGGGCGCATCCATCCCGGCCGCATCGAGGACGTGGTCGAGAAGGCCCGGGTCGAGGTGGATGTCCTCATCCGTGAATCGGGCGAGGCGGCCGCCTACGATGCCGGCGTGCCCGGTCTGCCCGCCGAGATCCTCACGCTGCTGGGTCGCCTGCGCTACCGCACATCGTTCGGTCAGAGCGTCCTCAACCACGTCAAGGAGACGTCCTACCTGGCCGGCGTCATCGCCTCCGAGCTGGGGGCAGATGTCCAGGCCGCCAAGCTGGGCGGACTCCTCCACGACATGGGCAAGGCCATCGACCACGAGGTCGAGGGGCCGCATGCAGCCATCGGCGCGGAGATCGCGAGGCGTCACGGGCTCTCGCCCAAGGCCATCAACGCCATCGCGGCGCACCACCAGGAGGTCGAGTACAACTGCTCGGAGGCGCCCATCGTGCAGATCGCTGACGCCATCAGCGCCTCGCGTCCGGGTGCCCGCGGCGAGGCCATGGACACCTACCTGAAGCGCCTCACGGACCTGCAGGCCATCGCCGACGCATTCCCGGGCGTGGAGAAGTCGTTCGCCGTGCAGGCCGGTCGCGAGGTTCGCATCCTCGTGAGGCCCGAGGAGATCGACGACCTGGCCTCCGGTCGCCTGGCTCGCGACATCGTCCGCCAGATCGAGGAGACGTTGACCTATCCGGGCCAGATCAAGGTCACGGTCATCCGTGAGACGCGCTCGGTGGAGTACGCCAAGTGACCCGGCCGCCCCGGGGCGGCGATCGGGTGCCCGGGCTGGCCGGGACGTGACACGGCGGGACAAGGCACGCACGCTGGCCGCCGATCTCCTGCCGGCCCTGCCGCTCACGCCCAGCGCCGGGACGCTGCGCGTGCTGATGATCGGAGACGTCATCGGCCGTCCCGGGCGCGTGGCCCTGGAACGCCACCTGCCCAACCTGCGCGACGAGCGCGGCGTCGACCTCGTGACCGCCAACGGCGAGAACCTGGCGGGCGGCATGGGGCTCACCATATCCACGGCGGCCGCGCTCTTCGGCTGCGGCGTGGATGTCATCACCAGCGGCAACCACATCT
Organism: Chloroflexota bacterium; assembly: GCA_041299865.1. Taxonomy (GTDB): domain Bacteria; phylum Chloroflexota; class Limnocylindria; order Limnocylindrales; family CSP1-4; genus JAFMJV01. The sequence goes on along the minus strand of JBFYUV010000282.1, from coordinate 12,193 downwards.
GGGACAAGCGCGAGATCATCCCCGAGCTCGATCGCGACGAACGCATCCTGCGGCCGCTCAACTACGGCAGCCATGGGGTGCCCGGTCGCGGCTGGGGCGTCTTCCACGCCGCGCAAGGCACGGAGGTGGCCGTCGTCAACACCCAGGGGCGCTCCACGATGATCCCCATCGAGAACCCCTTCACGGAGATGGACCGCCTCCTCGACGAGGCCGCCGACGAGCTGCCCGCCGTTCGACTCGTGGACTTCCACTGTGAGCTCACGAGCGAGAAGACGGCCTTCGGTCTCTACCTCGACGGGCGTGTCAGTGCGGTGGTGGGCACCCATACCCACGTGCCCACGGCCGATGAGCGTGTCCTGCCGCGCGGCACGGCTTTCACCGCGGACCTGGGCATGACCGGGCCGCTGGACAGCGTCATCGGGTTCGAGCCGGAGACCGTCCTGCCGCGCTTCATCAATGGCCTGCCCACGCGCTTCGAGGTGGGTACGGGTCCGGTCGTGCTCAATGCCCTCCTCATCGACATCGAGACCGCCAGCGGGCGTGCCCGCAGCGTGGAACGGATCGCCCGCATCATCGAGGCATGACCACGCCCCGCCGCAACCAGGTGGACCTTCACACGCACACGGCGCGCTCGGACGGCGTCCTTCCGCCGGAGGTGCTCTACGCGCAGATGCGCGCCTGGGGCTCCGCGCTGGTGGCCATCACGGACCATGACACGCTGGCCGGCGCACGCGAGCTGCTGGCTGCGGGACTGGGTAGCCCGGCATCTGATGGACCGCAAGTCATCGTCGGCGTGGAGATCAACACCAGCCTCGACGGCACGGTCCGGCCGCTCGTGGAGACGCTCGGCGAGACCGCCGAGCTGCACATCCTGGGCCTGGGCGTGGACCCCGTCGATGGCACCTTCGAGGCCCTGCTCGAGCGTCAACGGGCCGGGCGGCGCGAGCGCCTGGAGCAGACCCTGGCCCGACTCGATGGGCTGGGGCTCCCCGTGCGGGACCGACTGCCAGAGGTGCCGGGCGGCATCGATGCGCTGGGGCGTCCGCATGTGGCGCGGGCGCTCGTGTCGGCCGGACACGCCGAGTCGGTGGACGACGCCTTCCGCCGCTACCTCGAGCCGGGCCGGGCCGCCTACGTCCGCCGCAGCGGGATCGGTCCGCGGGCAGCCATCGAGGCCATCGTGGCGGCCGGTGGCATCGCCTCGCTGGCGCACTCCCCGTGGGCGCCGCAGGAGGTGGGCGTCATCGACCGGCTGCGGGATTGGGGCCTGCGGGCCATCGAGGCCTTCTACCCGGGCTGGGACGAGCCGACCATGGCGGCTGTCGTGGCCTTCGCGGAGGATGGAGGGCTGCTCACCACGGGTGGCTCCGACTATCACGGCGACCGCGGCGACTACGCCACCGCGCAGGCCGCCATCGGGGTGCCGCCCGAGGTCGGCGAGCGGCTCCTCGCGGCCCTGGCCGGCGCATGAGCATCCGCGCGCCCCTGCCTGTGCTCGACCAGGCACTGCCGGCCACCGAGGTGCCACGCAGCGGTCCCCGGCCTGACAGTGCCCTGGAGGAGTACGCCACCGAGGGCCGCCTCCTCCCGGCCTTCCGTGTCTGGACGCTGGGGTGCCAGATGAACGTCTCCGACTCGGAGGAGATGGCAGGCGCCCTGCTGGCCGCCGGCTGCAGTGAGGCGCGGGGTCTCGAGGATGCCGACCTCATCCTCATCAACACCTGCTCGATCCGCGAGACGGCCGAGCAGAAGGTCATCGGACGCATGGGCCTGCTCAAGCAGCTCAAGGCCGCCAACCCGGCGCTGCGGGTGGTTCTCACGGGCTGCTCGGTCCGGGCCGACAACGAGAGCATCCTGCGGCGTCGCTACCCGGTGGTGGATCTCTTCCTGCGTCCTGACGAGGAGCCCGAGCTGACGGCCAGGTTGGGTCTCGGTGGCCCGACGACCGCGGGCCAGCTGTCCAGCCCCGGGTTCCAGCGCGTGGGGCGCTCCGTGGCGGCCGTCGCCGACCGCCTGCCGGCCACGCGAGCCGCGGCCGTCGAGGCCGGGCACGTGGCGAGGGCCAGGGGCGCGCGGGCCTGGCTGCCCATCATCTACGGCTGCGACAAGACCTGCACCTACTGCATCGTGCCCTTCGCGCGGGGACCGGAACGCAGTCGTCCCTTCGACGACATCGTGGCCGAGGCGAGGGCGCTGGCCGCCTCCGGCTACCGCGAGATCAGCCTGCTCGGCCAGAACGTCAACTCCTGGGGTCACGACCTGCCGCCCGATGCGCGCTTCGCCGACGTCGGCAGTCAGCGTCAGCTGGGACGGCCCCAGGTCCGCGACGGTCGCCCGGACATCGCGGCGCTGCTGCGCGCCATCGACGCCATCCGGGACGAGCGCGGGCGACCAGCCGTCCCGCGGCTTCGGTTCGTGACCTCTCACCCCTGGGACCTCACGGAGCGACTCGTGGCGGCCATGGCCGACTGCCCGTCTGTCTGCGAGCACCTCCACCTGCCGGTGCAGTCGGGCTCGGACGAGGTCCTGCGCCGCATGGGTCGCCAGTACAGCGTGGCCGCCTACCATGAGCTCGTGGCACGCCTGCGAGCCGCCGTGCCGGGCATCAGCCTTACCACCGACGTCATCGTCGGCTTCTGCGGTGAGAGGGAGGCGCACTTCGAGGCCACCCTCGACCTGCTGCGCGAGGTGCGCTTCGACCAGGTCTTCGCCGCCGCCTACTCGCCGCGACCTGGCACGCCCGCCGCGCAGCTCGCCGACGATGTCCCGGCCGACGACAAGCGGCGCCGCCTCAACGCGCTGCTGGACCTCCAGGAGGGCATCGGACGGGAGCGCAACGAGGCCTGGGTGGGGCGCGGCAGCGAGGTGCTCGTGGAAGGGGTACGCCCGCGCCGCGCGCACCATCACGGTGCCGCCGCCGAGGAGCGCCAGGACGGGCAACGACCCGACGCCCCCGTGGCCCGTGGCCTGCGCCTCGCGGGACGCAACCGCGAGCACAAGCTCGTCCACTTCGACGGCCCAGCCGAGCTCGTGGGGCAGCTCGTGGACGTCGTCATCGAGCGAGCCGGCCCCTATGCCCTGCTCGGTCGGCTTGCGGGGGAGGGCGACCACGGCTGAGCTGCCGCCCCTCGTGGTCGTGGGTGGTGCCACCGCGACCGGCAAGACGGCGCTGGCCATCGAGCTGGCGCGCCGCCTCCCGGGGGCTGAGATCGTATCGGCCGACTCCCGCCAGGTGTATCGAGGCCTGGACATCGGCACGGCCAAGGCAACGCCGGCGGAGCGGGCCGCAGTGCCGCACCATGGCCTGGACCTCGTGGACCCCGACGCGCCCTTCACGGCCTCCGACTACCGCCGCGCGGCCCTCGCATCGCTCGAGGGCATCGCGGCGCGGGGCGGGCTGGCGTTCCTCGTCGGGGGCACGGGGCTCTACCTGCGGGCGGTGGCTCGCGGGCTGCCGCTGGAGACGGGCACGACCGACCCAGCCGTCCGCATCGGTCTCGAGGAGCGCCTCGCCGCGGACGGGCTGCCGGCGCTCGTGGCCGAGCTGGAGCAGCGTGACCCCGTCGCTGCGAACGCGGTGGATCAGCACAACCCTCGACGCGTCATCCGCGCCCTGGAACGGGCCGTCCTGACCGGTTCCGGCGTGCCCCCGCGGCCCGTGGGCTACCCCGGAGCGGTCCTCTGGCTGGGTCTCGTCCGGGAGCCCGTCGAACACCGGCAGGCGATCGCTGCCCGCGTCGACGAGCAGTTCGCGGCCGGCCTGCTCGAGGAGGCCGAAGGGCTCAGGCAGCGCTACCGCGAGGACCTGCCTGCCTTCAGCGCCATGGGCTATCGCGAGGCGTTCGAGGTGCTCGCGGGGCGCGGCGACCTTGCGTCGGCCAAGGCGGCCGACGTTCAGCGTACCTGGGTCTACGCGCGCCGCCAGGGCACCTGGTTCCGCTCGGAGCCGGACATCCACTGGCTGGCGGCGGGGGAGGGATGCGTGTCACGCGCACGGCAGGTGCTGGCGCCCTTCCTCCGCTCCCTGGGCTGGGACGACTATGCTGGCGAGCCATGACCAGGAGCGATCTCATCGACCTCGCAGCGCCGCTCGAGCGAGCCTTCCTCATCGCCGTCGAGAGCGGCCATGACGATGGTTGGACGGCCGAGGATTCGCTCGCCGAGCTGGCCAGCCTGGCCGACACGGCCGGCGCCGAGGTCGTCGGCGCGGAGTGGCAGCACCGCCGCCACATCGACCCCAACTGGTACCTGGGCAAGGGCAAGGCTGAGGAGCTGCGGGTCGCCAAGCAGGAGACCGGTTTCACCCTCCTGGTGGCGGACGATGAGCTCTCGCCCAACCAGCAACGCTCGCTCGAGGAGCTGCTGACCGTCAAGGTCCTCGACCGCAGCGGACTCATCCTCGACATCTTCGCCCAGCATGCCCAGACACACGAGGGTCGCCTGCAGGTGGAGCTCGCCCAGCTGCAGTACCAGCTGCCGCGCCTCACGCGCATGTGGACGCACCTCTCGCGAACCGGCGGCGGCATCGGCACTCGCGGTCCGGGAGAGACGCAGCTTGAGACCGACCGGCGCGTCATCCGCGACCGCATCCGCAAGCTCAAGGAGCGCGTCGAGCAGGTCCGTCAGCAGCGCGAGACGGCGGGCCGGTCACGCGACCGGCGTCTCGTGCCCAGCCTCGCCATCGTGGGCTACACGAACGCCGGCAAGTCCTCGCTGCTCAACGCGCTGGCTGGGCGGGAGGCCGCCCGGGCCGAGGACCGGCTCTTCGCCACCCTCGACCCGACCAGTCGCCAGGTCAAGCTCGGTGACGGACAGAGCGTGGTCCTCACCGACACCGTGGGATTCATCCACAAGCTGCCCCATCAGCTCGTCGAGGCCTTCCGGGCCACGCTCGAGGAGGTCACCCGGGCGGATGTCCTCATCGAGGTCGTGGACGGCTCTGACGCCCACGCCCGCGAGCACCGCCAGACGGTGCAGCAGGTCCTTGACGAGCTCGGTGCCGGAGGCAAGCCGCGCGTCGTGGCCTTGAACAAGGCCGACCTCTTCGATCCGGCCGGCGGGCGAGGCGACGGGCCTGCCCCCGTCGTGGGCGATGCCGTGCCGGTCTCAGCCGTGACGGGCTACGGCCTGGACACGTTGCGGGTGCGCATCTCGGCGGTCCTCGCCGAGCTCTGGGAGGACGTGGACGTGAGGCTGCCCTACGCGGAGGGTGAGCTGCTGGCCAGGGTCCGTGAGCGGGGCACGGTGGAGGTCACGTACCACGACGTGGGCGTCCACATCGTGGGGCGCGTCGTGCCGTCGCTGGCGGGCGAGCTGCGAGCTGCGGCGGCCCGCGGGCACGCCTCGAGCGCGGTGACCGGCTCGTGAGCCAGACCGTGGGCATCCTCTGCCGTCCGACGCCCACCGGCTTCCTGTGCGACGTCGTCGTGGGCAGCGATCCGGCCGCCACCCGCCACGCCGTCACGATCAGTCGGACCGACCTGGCACGCCTGGCCCCCGGCCACTACGACCCGGAGCGCCTGGTGGCAGCGTCCTTCGCGTTCCTGCTCGCCCGCGAACCCCGCGAGGCCATCCTGCGCAGCTTCGAGCTGCCTGTCATCGAGCGCTACTTCCCCGGGTACGAGGTGGCCATCCGTCGGCAGCTGGGGACCTGACTGGGCCGACCGGCGCAGCCCTGACCTCGAGTCGGCGCGTCTGCGTCCTCCAGCGCGTCGCGGTGCTATCGTCTTCACATCGCGGCGCCGTCGGGGAACTCGGTGGCCGTGCGGATCAGCACGTCCAAGGGAGTCGACCTATGGAGCTCTTCTTCGCCTACATCGATCCGGGTTCGGGCAGCCTGATCATCCAGGCCCTCATCGCAGGGCTGGTGGCTCTCCCCATCTTCTTCCGACACCAGATCTCGCGGTTCCTGCGTGCCCTGCGGGGCGGCGAGGAGAAGGCCCCAGGGACGCTCGCACCGACGGATGACAGCAGCCGAGACGCCTGACCCGCCCGTCTCACTCGCGGCCCGCTCGCCCGGGCCTGCGCCAACGGCGGGGGAGCATCCAGGCGTGGCACGCGACCCGGGCTCCTACCGCGATCCGGCAGGCTTCGTCTACCGTCGCTCGGGCATCGTCTACCGCCAGATCCAGGCCTCGTTCGCGGACGACTGGGAGCACTTCAGCGGGGCGGGTCTCTACGACCGCTTGCGCGACGAGGGCCTCATCCTTTCGCACGAGGAGGTCGATGTCGACCTGGCGGCCGAGCCACCCGCGTTCCGCGTCATCCGGCCCGAAGCACTGGAGTTCATCTCGTACCCGTACGAGTGGTCGTTCAGCCAGCTCAAGGACGCGGCACTGCTGACCCTGCGCGCGCAGACACTGGCGGCCGGATCCGGCATGACCCTGCGCGATGCCTCCGCCTACAACGTGCAGTTCCAGCGCGGCAGGCCGGTGCTCATCGACTCGCTCTCCTTCGAGCGTGTCGTGGAAGGCCGGCCATGGGTGGCCTATCGCCAGTTCTGCGAGCACTTCCTGGCCCCGCTGGCGCTCATGTCGCGCGTGGACGTGCGGCTCGGGGGGCTCCTCCGGGACCACCTCGAGGGTGTCCCGCTGGACCTGGCGGCGGGACTGCTGCCCGGCCGGACGCGCTTCTCGCTGAGCCTCGGACCGCACATCCACCTCCACGCCCGTGCGCAGCGCCAGCACGCCGACGACGGCCGAGCCGTGACCGGCCAGGCAGCCAGCGCGAGTACCGCCACCATGTCCGCGTCGCGCCTGGCCACGCTCGTGGAGTCCCTGCGCAGCACCATCGAGGGGCTCGACTGGGCCCCGGTGGGCACCGTCTGGGCCGACTATGCCGAGCACACCAGCTACGACGACGCGGCCACCGCCGCCAAGGAGGCAGCCGTGGCCGCGGCGCTGGCGGTGGCGGGTGGCTCGATCGCCTGGGACCTCGGTGCCAACACGGGCCGCTACAGCCGCCTGGCAGCGGAGCACGGCTACCGCGTGGTGGCGCTTGACGTGGACCCCGGTGCCGTGGAGCGCCACTATCGCCGCCTGCGCGACGAGGGCCGCACCGATATCCTGCCGCTGCTGGTAGATCTCACCAACCCCAGCCCTGCGCAAGGGTGGGGGAGCGCCGAGCGGGCCTCGCTCCTCTCTCGGGCCGATGCGGATGTCAGCCTGGCCCTGGCGCTCGTCCATCACCTGGCCATCGGCGCCAACGTGCCGCTGCCCATGATCGCCGCGCTCTTCTCTCGGATGGCACCCTCGGCCATCGTTGAGTTCGTGCCCAAGGAGGACGCCATGGTGCAGCGCCTCCTGGCATCGCGGCGCGACATCTTTCCTGACTACACGATCGAGGGTTTCCGGGCCGCCTTCCGACAGGAGTTCGAGATGGTCGGCGAGGTGCCCATCGACGGCACCCTGCGCACGCTCTTCCATGTCCGGCGGCGCTCCTGAATGAGGCTCCAGCAGCAAGGAGAGATGATGTCTACTGCATCCGCGTCGATGGGGACCGCGCTGCCGCGACTGGCGCTGACCGTCGTCCTGACCCTCTGCCTGCTGGCCGGTGCCTGGCCCGCTGTTGCCCAGGACGTCGAGCCCGGGATGGATGACCCTGCCTGTGCTGCGGCCGACCTCTCCGCGCCGGCCTGCACGGAGACCGCCACGCCCATCGAACCGGACCCAGCCGTCCTCGATCCCCGGCCGACGGCCTGGGATCACGTCGTCGTGTCGGCGGATGGGAGGAGCCTCGAGGTCACCTTCTGGATGGGTGTGGAGGACTGCTACGGCCTGCACAGTGTCGAGGTCACGCCTTCTGACAGTGGCATCGGGATCAGGCTCCTGACCGGCACAGCCGCCGATGCCGAGGGTCGCCTCTGCGTCGCGCTGGCACAGCTGTACTCCACCACGGTGATGCTCGAGGCTCCTCTCATCAGCAACGTGGGCTGACGCGGCGGTCCTGCCGGCCCATGCCGGCGAGCTGGGTGGTCGGGGTCAGGCCGGCGTAGCTGAAGCAGCCTCCAGCGCTTCGAGCTGTGGCCGGGGGAGGGGTGCCTTCTCGTCGCCGCGCTGGCTGCAGATCCAGCGGGCAGCGAGCTGTGCTCGCCGAACCGATCGCGCCAGGCCCAGATCCGCGACAAGGTAGGAGGCTAGGAAGGTCGCCGCCAGGGTGTCGCCAGCGCCGTTGGTGTCCACGACCGGGCGGGGCAGGTCGATGGCCGGGAAGGTCTCCACGCGCTGCTCGAGAGCGGCCAGGCAGCCCTTGTCGCCGGCGCCTACGACCACCACCCGGCCCGCCCGCCGAGCGGCGAGGTCCTGGGCCACCTGCGCTGGGTCGGCGAGGTTGGCCGCTGAGATGAACAGCACGTCCGCAGCGGCCACGAAGTCGGCCCGGTAGGCGTCGTCGGCGTCGATGGCGTCCTGGAGGTCGCAGCTGATGCGCAGCCCCTCGTCCTGGGCGATGGGCAGCAGCTGGCGGCACCAGTCATCGAGGTGGCAGTGCAGCAGGGTCGCCCCGCGCAGGGTCGCCCGGCAGGCCGCGAGATCGACGGTGACCCTCGCTGCGCCCCGCGCGTCGAAGTAGTTGCGTCGCGTACCATCGACCCCGACGAGGTTGACGCTGCGGTGCGTGCCCATCGGATCGCGCAGCTCGGTGACCGCGATGCCGAGCCCGGCGAGCTCGGCGCGGATCGGGGCAGCCTGGGCGTCATCGCCGAGCGCGGCGATGGCTCGGGTGGGCAGGCCGAGGGCGGCGAAGGCTCGGGCGCTGTAGCAGCCGGCCTGCCCGGGTGCGTCCACGACGTGTGCGAACGTCACCTCAGCCCCGACTCGCTCGCCGAGGGCGTAGACGTTGGTGTCGATGCCGAAACCGCCGGCGACGACGACGGGCGCCTGTTCACGCATGTCACGACAGTAGCCCGGGGCTTCTCCGCCTGCTGGGTGCGACCGGCCCATGACGGTGGGTGGCGTAACACTTCCGATAATGCAAGTTATGTAACATCACGCTGGAGGATGAAGAGTGGCTGTTCGAGAAGTCGTGCGGACTGCCATCCTGAGGGGCGCGAATCGCTCCGGGCAGGACCTCGGGGCTTCGCATGTTGCGGTCGCGGAGCGGCCTCGGCCGTCCCTGGCGGTTACTCCCCGGCGGGCGGTTCCTCGATCGGCTCGACTGCCCCGCTTTCGATGGTGATCAGGATGCTCTCGATCGGACCGGGGCGGGTCGCCTTGCCCTTGATCTTGCCAGCGGGCGGGCGCACGAGTTCCCACTCGATGGTGCGCGGTAGGACCTCGTCACCGACGAAGGTGAGGCGCGACGAGCGACCCTTGCCGCGGCCGCCATCCTCGACCCGGAAGAGCTGGCTGACGATGCACTGCTCGCCGACCTGGTTCCAGATGACCGCGGGATCGGCGGCCTGCCCACCGGGCATGAGCTCCTCGATGAGGATGTTGAGTGCCCAGGGCGTGCCCAGGACGCTGGCCTCGGGGGCTTCCACCGACCAGTCGCCGCCGTCGAGACGTGTCCAGACTTCCTCACCGAGGCGTCGAGTCTCGAAGACCGACCAGCCCGCTTCGCCGGGGACGTTCGTCGTGCGCTCCCAGGTGACCGGGTCGGCGACGTGCTCCTCGACCAGGAGAGCGAAGGCCAGCTCGTCGGACGTGCCCTCGTAGCGCTGCAGGGACGTCATGGCGGTATACGGCGTGGGACCCGACAGCGCGGTGGTGGCCGCGTCGAGCCGCGTGTCGTCGCAGGCCACCGTCGTGGTCGCTGACTGCTCGACCGCGTCCGTGCCGTCGGAGGCAGTCGTCTCGTCCGAGACGTCGTCGGCGTCGGACACGGCGGCGTCCGTGCCGCGCGAGACGTCGGTCCCATCGGCGTCCGTGTCCACGACGGGGCCGACATAGGTGGCCTCGAACGTGCCGGTCTCCCCGGTGGCGCTGGTCTCGTAGGTCCCCGCGTAGCGCAGGTCCGCGCCAGGCACGCGGGTGCCCTCGAAGTCCGACCAGTCGCCCTTGGCCACGGAGGTCATGCGAGTCGCGAGTCGCTCGTCATCGATGAGGCCGGCCATCGTGGTCACGAGCCGGCCCTCTTCGTCGAGCAGGTGGGCGGCGACGACACCGGTCCGGGGATCATGGACCGTGGCGATGAGTTGGTAGACAGGGAACGCCTCCCCGTCCTTGTCAGACGCGGCCCACGTCCACACGCCGCGTAGGTCGTCCTGAACGACTGCTCCCGGCTCTGAATCGACTGCGACCGGCTCCGCGACAGATGCCGGTGACGCGGCCGGCGTGCTCGTCCCGTCATCCGCGCGATGCATCTCGAACCAGCCGGTGGTCGTGAGTGTGAGGCCATACTGCTCCAGCCAGCGGCTCATCTTGATGTCGCCCTCGATGGTCAGATCGGGATCGGCCGAAATGGTCCCTACGAGGTGGTCCCATTCGTCCTCGTCCGTCTGAAGGTCGACCGTCATCGTGACCTCATCGCCCTTGATCTTGCCCGTCATGAGGGCGATCTCTTCGCCTTCTTTGCCGAGGCGCCCGAGGAAGAGGCCCTCGGCGATATCGTGGGCGTAGATCTCCCACTCGGCCGTCATCCTCGGGCTGTCGTCCTCGCCCGATGGCGTCGTCATCGTCCACAAGCCGACCAGGTCAGGGATCTCGTCCTGGGCGTGGGCGGGCAACGGGGCTATGAGCAGGCCGATGCCGATGATGAGCGAGCCGATGCGCAACATGGGGTCCCCCGGTCCTAGGTCTGACGCTGCCGTCGCCGTGATTTCCGTGGTCACGGCGCGATCCGAGCATCGTCGCGTGACTCCCCCACGTCCAGTGGCCCGGAAGTGCCAGCGGTCGGGCCGTCAGTCAGGCGTCAGCGGAGCTGGCGGACGCGTGGCAGCAAGTCGGCCCGTGGTCGCCCCGAGGAACAGGCGCACCAGCCGATGAGCCTGGGGCGAAGGCCGAAGAGGACGAGGGTCCGCTCGCGGCGAGTCGGTGCCGGGCGCAGGCCGCCCAGCGTGTGGAAGCCTGATGGCGTGCCCGGGACGAGCGCGGCGGAGGGGGCAACGAGTCCATCAGCGCCACGGGAACGGAGGCGGCGGGCCGCGGCTTGGCAGGCGGGCCAGCTCGAGCGATCGCCTGTCAGGATCTCGACGGGCAGGCGCGGGGACGCCACCGGCGGAGCCGGTACCTCGATGGCCCAGATGGCGCGCCGGACACCTGCCAGATCGGCCGGATCGCTGATCTCCTCGTGTCGCAGGAACTCCGCCCAGGCGCCGTCGACCGTCTCGGCCAGGTAGGCGACCGGCCCCTCCCCCGCCCCGTGCCAGCGGGCCGGGGGCTGCCCGTCCGACTCCCACAGGAACGGCGTGCGCGTGTCCGCGTTGCGGAAGGCGATCACGTCGCCGAGCCAGGGCCCGCGAGCGCGCGAGCGAGATCGGCGACGGCGAGCGCCGCCGGGTCATCGGGATCCCAGTCATCCCCCAGGACACCCCGTGGTGAGCGGCCCTCGAGCGCGCTCCGTGGCCGCTCCCACCAGCGCCGCATGCCGAAGCCGTTGTAGGAGCCCGCGAGGTCGGTGGTCACGAGCGCCAGGAAGTGGATGCGAGCGGCGATCGCGTCCGGAACCGCACGGCTGCCGCTCGCATAGCGCCGCAGACTGGCCGATGAGATCCCGAGCAACTGGCCCAGGCTCTCGTGCCCGTAGGTCTTCAGGAGGCCCGTCAACTCCCGTCGGGGCATCGGTGACCCGGTGAGTGCGTCCTCGAGATGTTCGATCAGGGCACCCCAGCGAGCCCCGGACGTGGACGCGCCCGTGTCCTCGAGGATGGCCAGTGCCGTCCCCTGGGCGACACCCTCCGCGAGGCTGCTGCGCGCGATGTCGCGGATGAGTTCATCGTCGATCCGATCGATCGTCCCGTGTCCGGGAAGCAAGCCCAGGCCATCGGCGATGAGCACCAGGCGCGTCGCGGCCCGCCGCACCGACGGCGTGTTGAACGGAACCGCTGTGGACGACAATCGGACCACGTTCATGCTCCAAGGCTACTCCGTGACTCGCCCACGGGTCAAGGAAGAGCCAAGCGCCCGGCTCTGCCGTCGAGGGTCAGCGTGTCGAGGGGGTGGTCGATCCTGGAGGGCACGCAACGTGTGGCGTCACTTGCGTGATTGCGCAAATGGTGGAATCATAGGGGCCATCGTTCGTCCCTGAAGCCGCATCG
>JBFYUV010000280.1:0-11121 GCA_041299865.1 Chloroflexota bacterium | reverse complement strand
TCGCCGTGCTCTACGCGGCGGTCACGATCGCCATCGTGGTCTGGCTGACCATCAGCCTCACGGCCCAGCTCGATGAGCGGCTCGAGCGCGCGCTGGCCTTCGAGTCAGCGGCGCAGCAGCGCGGCGACCAGCTGGCGACCGGCATCCCGCCCGTGGCAGTGCCGCCGGCCGACGGAGGTCTCGTGCCCCCGGGACTCCCATTCGGTCGCGAGCGTGCCTTCTGGTTCATCGCCACCGACGGGACCGTCAGCAGCATCCGCGAGGACCTGCCCTTGCCAGTTGCGTACCACGGCGTCACCTCGCCCCAGACCATCCTCATCGAGGGATCAGAGGTCCGCGTCGCCGGCCAGTCCGTCGAGGACGGCCACGTCGTGGTGGGTGAGTCGGTGGACCCGGTCAACGATGCGCGGACCAGCGTGATCCTGGGCCTGCTAGCCATCGCCCCCGTCCTGCTGCTGGCTGTCTTCCTCGGTTCGTTGACAGTGGGACGGCGCGTGGCCACGCCCATCGAGCGCGCGCGACAGCGCCAGCTGGCCTTCACTGCCGACGCGTCACACGAGCTGCGCACGCCGCTCTCGGTCATCGAGGCCAACGCCAGCTTGGCGCTTGCTGCCGAGCGTGACACGGCGTGGTATCGGCACGCTTTCGAGCGCGTCCAAGCCGAGTCCAATCGCATGCGCCGGCTCGTCGAGGAGCTCCTCTGGCTGGCTCGCTTCGACGCGATGCAGCGCCCGCCACAGCATGAGCCGGTGGACCTTGGTGTGCTCGTGGACCAGGCAGCCGACCGTTTCGCGGCTCCGGCCGAGGCACGCTCGCTGTCGCTGGAGGTCCGCCACGAGGCTTCGGCAGCCACGCTGTCGGCACCGCCTGAGTGGCTCGACCAGCTCGTCGGGGTGCTGCTCGACAACGCCTGCCGCTACTCGCCGGTCGGCGGGAGCGTGCTGGTCGGTGTCTCCACCGCCGATCGGCGCATCGTGCTCACCGTCGACGACAGCGGACCCGGCATCCCCGAGGACCGTCGGGGCCGCGTCTTCGACCGCTTCCACCGCGATTCCAGCGAGCCAGGTGGCGCCGGGCTGGGTCTCGCCATCGCCGACGCCATCGTTCGCGCGACGTCGGGTCGCTGGCACATCGGGACCTCGCCCCAGGGTGGGGCGAGGATGTCGGTCAGCTGGCCGGTGACGGGCGGCGGCCAGGGCGGCTCCTGACGCGGGCAGGCGTCAGCCGGGGGCGCACCGCTCTGCTGCCGCTCCCGACACTCTACGGCCCGGGGGACAGCTCCACGCCGGCCGCGCGGCAATCCTCGGCGAAGCGGGACTGCGCCTCAAGCGTCGGCTGGCGCTTGGTCGGGAAGCAGACGAGTCGGTCGATGCCGGTCGCGGCGAAGGCTGCGATACGGTCAGCACGCTGCTGGCCCGGGTCCAGGAACTCCTCGTCGCGCGTGTACACCGAGAACCGCAGCGTGGCCGGGTCGCGGCCGGCCACCTCGCAGCGGGCACGCACGTCGGCCATCCGTGCGGACGTCTCGGCCGGGCCGATGAAGACGAGGTTCAGCTCGTCGGCGAAGCGGACGGCGAGGCCCGCCGTGCGCTGCCGACCATTGCCGCCCACGATGAGCGGGATGTGCTCCTGGATGCCGCGCGGCTCGTTGATGGCGTCGCGGACGTGGACGTGCCGACCTTCATAGGAGGCGTGACCGGGCGCCAGCATCCGCGTGATGACCTCAAGGTGCTCCTCGAAGACATCGATGCGCTCACCGATGGACGGGAAGCCGTAGCCGTAGGCCAGCCACTCGTCCTCCTTCCAGCCGGCACCGATGCCGACCTCGAAGCGGCCGCCGCTGATGACGTCGATGGTGGAGGCCAGTTTGGCCGTCAGGGCCGGGTTGCGGAAGGCCGTGCAGATGACCAGGTGGCCGAGGCGCACGCGAGAGGTGACCATGGCCAGGGCGGACAGGACGGAGAACGACTCCAGGGTGATCTCGTCGGTCGGATCGGGCACGGTGTGGAAGTGGTCGAAGACCCAGAGCGACTCGAAGCCGAGCTCCTCCGCCTGACGGGCGAGCTCCACCGTGCGAGCCCACGCTTCGGCCGGGTCCCAACCGTCGTACTCGCCCTTCCAGCCCTGTGGTGCCAGCAGCCCGACCTTCATCGATCGCCCTCGAGGTACGTGTCAGTGTCTGGCGCAGGCTCTACCGAGGCCGAACCCAGCGGCAACGGCCAGAGGGCCCCAAGCGGCGGGCCTACCAGCGCTGGTGCACGAGCGGCTTGGCGTACTGCTCGTAGAGCTCCCGGACGCGGGCCATGGACTCAGCCGGGAGCGGCGCGAGGTCCGCGGCCGCTGCGTTGGCCCGGGCCTGCTCGGGTGACTTGGCGCCCGGGATGGCCGCCGTCACGCCGTCGAACATGAGGATCCAGCGCAGGGCCAACTGGGCCAGCGTTGCCCCTTCCGGCACCAGCGGCCGGAGCTCCTCGACCAGCGCCAGACCCGTCTCATAGTCGAGCCCTGAGAACGTCTCACCCACGTCGAACGACTCGCCGTGCCGGTTGAAGTTGCGGTGATCGTCCGGCGCGAAAGCCGATTCCCGGCTGAGCTTCCCGGTCAGCAGTCCGGAGGCGAGCGGCACGCGGGCCAGCACGCCCACGTCACGCCGTGCGGCCTCGGCGAGGAACAGGTCGGCAGGTCGCTGGCGGACCATGTTGAAGATGATCTGGACGCTGGCCACGCCGGGGAACTCGATGGCCTTGAGCGCCTCCTCCACCTTCTCCACGCTGACCCCGTAGTGGGCGATGACACCGTCCGCCACCAGCTCGTCAAGGGCCGCGAAGAGCTCCGGCCGGTAGTGGACGTCCGTAGGCGGGCAGTGCAGCTGGACGAGGTCGATGCGCTCCACGCCGAGGTTCTCGCGGCTGCGGGCCAGCCAGCCCGTGAAGGCCTCCGGGGTGTAGTTGGCGGAGAGCTGATCGACGCGGCGGCCCATCTTGGTGGCCACGTAGATGCGCTCGCCTCGCCGCTCGTGGAGCAGACGGGCGATGAGCCGCTCGCTGTGGCCGTCGCCGTAGACGTCGGCCGTGTCGAGGAGGTTGACCCCGGCATCGACCGCCGCGTGCAGGGCACGCAGCGACACCTCGTCATCGACGCTGCCCCAGCTGCCGCCGATGGCCCAGGCGCCGAAGCTCACGGCGCTCACCTCGTACCCGGTCTTGCCCAGTCGTCGGTATTGCATGGCAGTAGCCTAGCGCGGCCCGGTGGCAGAATCCGAGTGCCCCCAGCAGAGAGGGGCCACAGGGGAGGATCCCAGCCATGACCAAGAGACAGTGGCTTGCCGCTGCCCTCGCGACCGCGCTCATGGTCACCGCGACGTCCGGTCTCGCGCTTGCCCAGGAAGAGGCGGTGGTCTATCCGGCCGAAGGTGTCGAGTGGCAGCTCGATGGCTATGCGAGCGACGGTGCGCTCGTCGAGGTACCCGCCGGTGTCGAGGTCACGCTCTTGCTGAGTGGTGGGGACGTGGTCAGTACGGCCGGCTGCAACTCCTACTTCGGCAGCTACGTCATCGATGCCACGACGCTGAGCTTCCCCGTGCCCTTCGGCAGCACCCGGATGCTGTGCGAGGGCGCGGCCCAGGAGGTCGAGAACACGTACCTGCCGCTGCTCTCGGCCGTCGCCGGCTGGTCCATCGACGAGGAACGGGTGCTCAGCCTGTCAGACGCCGCCGGCAGCGTGACCCTCCTGTACAGCGAGCCGACCGTGGCGATCACGGCTGCCGACATCGAGGCCCTGGGCAACGAGCTGGCCAGCCTGCAGGCACAGATCGACCAGGCCGAGGCGGAGATCGCGGCGCTCATCGAGGCGGCCGAGGCGGCCAACATCGACACGCTGCGCCGGCGGGTCAGGGCCAATGAGCAGTCCATCGCCGAGATCAACGCCACCCTCAGCCGTTTCCGCGACCGCATCCGGGCCAACGAGGAGGCCATCGCCGAGATCAACGCCACGATCGGCCGCTTCCGCAACCGCATCAACCGGCTCGAGGATGCTGTCGCGGACCACGAAGCGCGCATCGCCGCCCTGGAGCGGGTGGCTGTGCCACTGCCGGCACCCGCGGACTAGCCGCGCTCGAAGCGATCCAGAGGCCGCCGGAGGGACCGCCCCCGAAGGCGGCTCCCTGCCAGTCGGGGCGGAGTCCGGATCGGCGCTACTCTCCGTTCATGGATCCCGCTCGGGCGTTCAGCCGCCAGGATGTCGTCACAGGTCCGCCGCCAGGCTCTGCGGCGCCATCAGGTGCTGGCACCGGGCCAGGGCTCCTGCCGCTGCTTCCGGACCCTCTGCCGCCAGGCGCCCCGCCTGCCTTCCACGTGCTGGTGAAGCCCCGCGGCGCCATCTGCAACCTCGACTGCACGTACTGCTTCTTCCTCTCCAAGGAGGCCCTCTACCCCGGCAGTGCTTTCCGCATGGAGGACGGGGTCCTGGACCAGTACGTGCGGCAGCTGCTCGAGTCGCACCGCACGGAGCGGGTCGCCATCGCCTGGCAGGGCGGCGAGCCCACCCTCATGGGCCTCGACTTCTTCCGCGGCCTCCTGGAGCTCGTGGGGCGCTACCGCCGACCGGGCCAGGTCATCGAGCACTCCATCCAGACGAACGGGACGCTCCTCGACGAGGCCTGGGCGGCCTTCTTCGTTGAGCACGGCTTCCTCGTCGGCCTCTCGATGGATGGTCCGCCGGAGATCCACGACGCCCAGCGCGTGGACAAGGGTGGTGCGCCCACCCATGCCAGGGTCCTGCGTGCCGCCCGGCTGCTGCAGGCCGCGGGGGCCGAATTCAACATCCTCTGCACGGTCCATGCCCTCAATGGGGATCGAGGGCGCGAGGTGTATCGCTACTTCCGCGACGAGGTCGGCGCCCGCTTCATCCAGTACATCCCCATCATCGAGCGGGCCACCCCGGAGCTCATCCAGATCGCAGAGGCCGGCTGGGGAAGCCGCGTCAAGGGTCGCCCGTTGTACACCCAGAGCGGTTCACTGGTCACCTCCCGCTCCATCAGGCCCGAGCAGTGGGGCCGCTTCCTCATCGACGTCTTCGAGGAGTGGGTGCGCCGCGACGTGGGCACCGTCTTCGTGCAGATGTTCGACGTCACGCTGGGCAACTTCGTGGGCGCCCCGCCCAGCCTCTGCATCCACAGCGAGACCTGCGGTGGTGCCCTGGCCATGGAGCACAACGGCGACCTCTTCAGCTGCGACCACTTCGTGGAGCCCGGCTACCGCCTGGGCAACATCACCGAGACGCACATGCTCGAGCTGGTCGCCTCGCCGGAGCAGAAGCGCTTCGGGTCGGACAAGCGCGACCGACTGCCCCGCTTCTGCCGTGAGTGCGACGTGCGCTTCGCCTGCCACGGCGGCTGCCCCAAGGACCGCTTCCGCGACGACCCCTACGGCGAGCCCGGCCTGAACTACCTCTGCCCCGGCTTCAAGGCCTTCTTCGGCCATGTCACGCGGCCGATGCGCCACATGGAGTCGCTCCTGCGCAACCACAAGCCAGCCGCCGAGATCATGCGTGTCTACGCGGCCGAGGACGCCGACCGCGGCCGCAACGAGGACTGCTCCTGCGGTAGCGGCCGCAAGTTCAAGCGCTGCCACGGCGATGGGCCACTGCCCACGCCCGAAGCCATCGAGGCGGCCATCCGGGCGATGGGCTGAAGCGGGTCTGTGCTCCGCCACCGCCAGGCGGACCGGACCCGGGTCCTCCGCCGCTCTCACTTGTGAGGTCAGTATCGACCGCGCAGGGGCGTCGTTCTCCGCCGCCCGCGCAGCTCCCCGGTCACGCCACACACCACACGTCGGAGACAGCCATCAAGGCGTGTCGCGGCGGTCCTGGCCAGCGGCCGGGCTGCCATCTTGGTCGCTACTGACCTCTGGAGTCAGCGCCGCGACCGGCGCACGCGCGGCAGCTGGCGCCCGCGCGGCAGCCGGCGCTGCTGGGCCTAGGCGACCGAGGCGCAGCTGAGCCGATCCGCCTGCTCGACCCCGAGCACCTCATCGAAGACCTCGGCGGCCACGGCCACGTTGGCCGGCTTGTCGTCGAGGTAGCGGATGGTCCGCTCGCCGGCGAGCTCACGCACGAAGCGGAACGCCCCCGGCTCGGGCTTGACGAACCCGATGGCGTCGGAGACGTACACCCGCTCGAACCGACCCTCCAGGCCGAACCGGGCGATGCGCGGCACCAGCCACTCGCTGCGATGGTTGCTGAGCAGCCAGATGGGATCGCTGATGAGGTCTAGCTTGTGAAAGAGCGGTCCCGCCTCATAGCGTCCTTCGAGGTCGGCCGACAGAGCGTC
Source organism: Chloroflexota bacterium (assembly GCA_041299865.1). Classification (GTDB taxonomy): domain Bacteria; phylum Chloroflexota; class Limnocylindria; order Limnocylindrales; family CSP1-4; genus JAFMJV01. The sequence goes on along the minus strand of JBFYUV010000280.1, from coordinate 4,793 downwards.
GGGTTCGCAGCCTGGGAAGAGGCTCGTCCACAACTCCGCTTCACTCAGCTGGCCGAGCCAGAAGGGACGGCGGAGTCGTGTCGACCACGCCTGCAGGACCTCGGAATCCTCCCGGCCGTAGCGTCCTGCCATCTCCGCGAGGTAGGGCACCAGAGGGTTGCTGAAGACGACGCCGTGCACGTCCAGCACAACGAGCCGGTCATCACGCCGCATCGTCGTCCTCGGCGGTGAGCCGGACGATCTCATCCACGATCGATTGGGTCAGATCGGCCAGGCCGGTGGGACTGATGATGGGCACCTCGCAGGCCACGGCCTGCTCGACCAGGTGGTCCTGGATCGCCCGGATGGTCGGGAACTCCGCGAGGCCGAGCGCGCCACGGCGCAGGGGCTCCGCGTGCGAGCGGTGCAGCAGACGCTCGCGATGGATGTCCTCGTCAGGTTCGATGATGAGGCGCTCGATGATGACCGGGACGGTCGGGTGCCCCGCGGCCGCGCGCGAGAGCTGCCCCGGCGCGACATGGATCCCTTCCACCACCGTGGAGCGCTGCTCGGTGCACAGCCGGGCCACGACGGCGTTGGTCGCCGCCGCCACGGCCGCACTCTGCCGGTCGAAACCGGCGAACGGCATCGCCGCATCGAGACTCACCAGCTCGTAGGACGAGGCATGCAGCTCGGGCAGCACCGCATCCGGGATGACCGTGCGCAAGACCTCGCGGATGGTGTCGGTGGTCACGATGCGCGTGATTCCCAGGCGTACCGCCAGGCGAGTCGCGATCGTGGACTTGCCGACTCCGGGCGCGCCGCAGATGGAGATGACGACGGGTCGGCGTACGCGCTTGACGTGGCGCCAGGCGAGCCAGCGAGCGGCGATCGTCTCGCCGACCTGCTCTGCGAGCAGCGCGTGCACCATCGCAACGAGCTCATCCGCCTCGATCTCGTGCGTGTCGTCCGTTCGCAGCGCCTCGTAGAGCAACGTCGCGATGCGATAGGCCTCAGCCGTGGCCAGGCCCGTGGCGAGCAGGCTGGTCGCCATGATGCCGCGCGAGAACGGCAGTCGGGAGCCTGCACGGTCATGGACCACGAGGTGGCGGTCGTCAGGGACCAGGTCGCGCGGCACGACGTCCTCCCGATCAGATGAGTGAGACAGGCACGCCGCGTCGGCGACTCGGCAACCTCAAGTGTAGGAAACCATCGTCGACGGTTCGATGACGGCAGTGACGGGTCCCGTTCAACTCGGCCCGGCGTGGGTACCCCCGGTGGATCCACCCGCCGACGCCAACCTGCCGGTGACGGGCTCCTCCTCGTCACCAACGTCGCAGAGGGCCGACCTCTATACCGGCTCGTCCCCCTCGTCGACGTCGCGCCGAATCGCCAGTAGCAGGAAGGCGATGACCAGCATGAAGGCGATGAGCGCCAGCAGCGGCATGCTCACGAAGCCGAACTGGCGGAACCAGACCTGTGTGCAGGGGATGCCCACGGTGCAGGCGCCGGTGTCCAGCGCCGGAAACCATTCAAGCAGGTAGTGGTAGGCGGAGATGGCGGCTCCCACGGCGGCCAGCGGGATGGCGTAGATGCGCACGCCCAGGTCCCGCCGCCACGCCGCGATGCCCAGGATGAGCACCAGGGGGTACATCGCGATGCGCTGGTACCAGCACAGCGTGCAGGGCTGGTAGTGGACGATCTCCGAGTAGTAGAGGCTGCCGATCATGGCCAGCAGCGCCGGGATCCAGGCGGCCACGATGGCAGAGGGCGTGAAGCGCTCGCGCATGCCATCGAAGCCGAAGCGCACCGGCTCGGACACGCGTGAGATCACGAACATGATGGCCAGCCAGATGAGCGTGACGATGCCGACGATGGCCGCCACGCCAAGGAGCAGCGTGACCGTGGAGACGTCCATCAGGATTCCGGGGTGCGCGCCGTCACGGCCGCGGCGCAGGGGGACGACAGCATCCGCGCATCATGCCGCATGCGCGCGAAGCCGTCGCTCTCGGGGCGGATGCTGCCGTAGACGTTCCAGCCGATGGCCGTGGCCATCCGGCCGTGCCGTGGATGGGGCGTTCGGCCCGCACGCGAGGATCGCTAGCCGGCGAAGGCCGTCGGCAGGATCTCTCCCGTGAGCTCCTCACTCGGTCCACCGACCTCGCTGCGGCCGAGGAGAGGCACGTCTCGCAGGCCGATGGTCACGACCACGAGCGCCACCAGCGTCGCCGCGAGGCCGAGCCAGAAGGTGTCACCGATGGCCAGCGAGAAGGACTGGTAGATGCCGGCCACGACCTGGTCGACGAGGCCCTGCAGGGCTGGCACCTGGGCCAGCTGGTCGGGCAGGCTCATGCCGCCCACCTGCGTCAGGTCGCTGCCCGACGCGGACATGGCCGCCACGGCAGCCGCCTGCTGGGCCGGCACGCCCGCCTCGACCAGCGAGGGCTGCAGCCGGGAGGCGAAGGACTCGGCGAAGATCGTGCCCACCACCGCCAGCCCCACCGACCCGCCGATCTGGCGGAAGAAGACGAGGTTGCCGGTGGCGACGCCAAGCCGGCTGAAGGGCACCGATGCCTGAATGACGATGGTGAAGACCGACAGCGTCGGCCCCACGCCAAGGCCGGCCAGGAACATCCAGCCCCACAGCAGGGGCAGATCTGTGCGAGCGCCCAGGCCGGTGAAGAGCAGGATGCCCACCGACATGATGGCCAAGGCTCCCGTGAGGATCCACTTGAACCTTCCCGTTCGACTGACCAGGGCTCCGGCCACGATCGAGCTGATGATGACGCCGGCCAGGAGGGGCAGGATCTGGAGCCCGGATTCGGTGGGGCTCACGCCCTGCACGAACTGGAACCAGCGGGGCAGGAAGATGACGGCCCCGAAGAAGCCGATGGCGGCCAGGAAGGTGGCCAGGATGGTGACCGCGTAGTTGCGGTTGCGGAAGAGTTCCAGCGGCACGATGGGCTCGGCCACCCGCGACTCGATGAAGAGGAAGACCGGCGTGAGGACGGCGGCGATGAGCAGGAAGCCTCCCACCGAGAAGTCGGTCCAGTCGGCCGTCTGCTTGTTGGTCAGGCCCAGGAGCAGGAAGACGACGCCGACCGCGAACACGAGCCCCCCCACATAGTCGAGGTTGCGGGTCGGCGGCTCGCCGTGGACCGAGGGCAGGTAGCGGAAGATGATGTACAGAGTGACTGCCCCGATGGGCAGGTTGACAAGGAAGATCCAGTGCCAGCTGAGGTTGTCCGTCAGCCAGCCGCCCAGCAGCGGGCCGATGATCGAGGCGACCCCGAAGACGGCGCCGAAGAGGCCCTGGTAGCGGCCCCGCTCACGGGGTGTGAAGAGGTCGGCGATGATGGCCAGTGAGATGGGGAAGATGGCCCCCGCGCCGACGCCCTGGATGCCCCGGAAGAGGATGAGGCTCTCCATCGACCACGAGAGGGCCGATAGGAACGAGCCCAGCAGGAAGACGCTGACACCGAAGAGCAGCATGAGCCGGCGGCCGTAGATGTCCGAGAGCTTGCCGTAGAAGACACCCGTGATGGTGGCCGTCAGCAGGTAGCTGGTGATGACCCAGGTGTAGAGCTCGTTCGTCCCACCCAGCTCGCCCACGATGCGCGGCAGGGCGACGCCCACGATGGTCTGGTCCAGGGCGGACAGGAAGGTCACCAGCAGGACGCCGACCAGGATCTCGATCTTGCGCTGCTGTGGCAGCTGCAGGGCCGGATCGAGCTCGTCGAGTGAGGCTTCAGGGGCGCGGGATTCCACGGGACGAGATCTCCTTCGGTGACCCGGGGGTCATGGTCCGGATCGAGCGGGGGGTACGCGATGCGGCTGGCCGGCGATCGGGGCGTGCGGCCGACGGTCAGGCTCCGGCGACCCACAGTATGCATGCCCGTCCGATGCAGGCCCGCTCATCCCTCGCTGGATAGCCGAACGCCCGGGCGATCGGGTCGCCCGGGCGTTCTGGGTCGAGTCTGGTCAGGTCGACAGGCGTCGAACCGATGGGTCAGGCGACGGTCGCCGTCTCCTCGCGCCTCTTGGCCATGCCGGTCCAGAGTAAACCGCCGCCGATGACGAGGAAGCCGACGCCCATGAGGGCCGTCACGGCGGCCACGCCGATCGCCAGCTGCAGGCTGGAGTGCGTGGTGGCGCCCACGCCGAGCTCTGCGAAGAGGCCATGGACGGTGCCGTTCCAGGCCTGCTCGCGAGCCGGGCCGTCGAGCGGGTGCAGCCGGTTGAAGCCGGTCCAGTAGCGACCGGCTGCCGGGACCTCGTAGACACCGGCCGCGAAGATGGCGTCCTCGCCGGCCGTCGAGGGATCCCACTCGCCGCCCGAATAGGTCGGCGCATCGGCGGCCACGGCGCCATCGCCATCGCCATCCCACTCGACAGGCTCGGTCAACACAACGGTCTGCGTCCCGGTCAGCGTATGGTGGGCGATGGTGGCCATCTGGTACATGTACTCGGTGGCTGTGTTGGTGACCGGGTCGTCGGGGTTCAGGTCACCCTCGTTGACCGGCCACTGCCACGTGTCCTCGAGGAGGGCCAGGATGGCCACGGCCTCTTCGGTGGAGCCGCGGTCGATGAGGTCGCCGTCCTCGTTGTACGAGAGCGTGACGTTCTGCGCGGCGCTGAACCCGTTCAGCGCGTCCTGCCCGCCCTGCACCTGCATGTAGGCGTAGCCGGCGGCGAGCAATGCCACGATGCCGACGATGATGAGCGCGACTCCGGTGATCCGTAGCCGTGATGCCATGTGTGGTCCCTTCCCTGGTGCCTCTCGCTCGGGGGAAACCCGAGAAACAAATCCATTA
>JBFYUV010000278.1:0-4279 GCA_041299865.1 Chloroflexota bacterium | reverse complement strand
GCGCCTCCTCGGCCGTCGCGCCCCAGTCGAGCATCGCCCGCCAGAGGCGGGGCCCCCCGAGCGCGGCCACGCCGAGGCTCAGCACCCCCGCCACGAGTGCGCGAGCTTTCACGAGCTCGCGCGGCCGCCCAGGCGCCGACCGACGATCCAGGCCACGAGGAAGTTGGGGCCGACGGGCTGCCACGTGAGGCGCACGCTGCGGAACATCGCGTAGTCGCGCTCGAACAGCGGTGCCACGAGCCCCGCGTCGAGCGTGATGATCGTGGCCGTGAAGAGCGCCGCGGTCCACGTGGCGCCCAGGTGGCCGACCCGCTGGAAGTACGACCAAGCCAGCGCCGCGAAGACCACGGGCGCAGCAGCGGCGTGGATGATAAGCATCCGCTCCATCGTCCGTCCTCCGCAGGGTGGTGGATCCTGAGCGACGATACGCCGGGCCTCGAGCGGTCCCAGTGCCGTTCGACCAGGCGCGCGGGGTCCGAATGGGTGTCGATCGGTCGGGGCCCGCGGCAGGCGATGCGACACGGATCGGCCATCGCCCTGACAGGGCGGCTGACACTGGACCTGGCGCGTCCGGCGGGAGAGAAGCATCAACCTCTTCCCGGTGCCCACCGCCTCGATGGCATCAACGCTGGAGCGAGCTACCGCGCCCGGCTACCCGGCTCCGACCGCACGGTGATGACGACGTTGCCCTTCTTGCGCCCCGTGTCCACGTAGCGATGCGCTTCGACGACCTGCTCGAGGGGATAGGTCCTGTCGATGACGGGCCGTAGCTGTCCCGCCTCTGTGAGCTCCGTGAGCAAGGTCAGGTCTTCGAGGTGCAGCCGTGGAGACCCGTGGGTGACCGACACGTACTGCCCGGTGGGTGTCAGTCCCGCTGTCTCCTGGAGGCGTCGCGTGCGGTGCGCGGAAGGGACGGCGTCGAGGATGAGGTCGTAGAGGTCGCCCCTCGTGAGGAAGTCCTCGCTCGTGTAGTCGATCACGGTGTGTGCCCCCAGCGACCGCACCATCTCGAGGTTGGCCCTGCCGCAGACGCCGGTGACGTGCGCGCCGAAGTGCCTCGCGAGCTGCACGGCGGAGGTACCGACGGCTCCGGACGCACCGTAGACGAGAACCTGCTTTCGGTCCTGGATGGCCCCCCGCTTCAGGTAGTGCAGCGCCAGGAGTCCACCGTACGGGATCGCGGCCGCCTCCTCGTAGCTCACGTCCCTCGGCATGGGCGCCAGCAGCCCTCGTTCGGACATGCACTTCGACTCGGCATACGTGCCGAACCCGAAGCGATCGAAGCCGTAGACCCGATCGCCCGGATCGAACCTGGTCACCTTGTCGCCGACCGATGCCACCTCCCCGGCCACGACCATCCCGAGTGGCCTTCTCGGTGCCCGAAACCCCACCGCCACCCGCATCGGGAGCCACAGGACCCGATCGACGTTGCCACTCCGCACGATGCAGTCGCTCGAGGTCACCGCCGTCGCGAAGACGCGGATGGCTACCTCGTGTCCCTTGGGAACCGGCGCCTCGACCTCTCGGAGCTGGAGTACCTCAGGCGGGCCATATCTCGCGCACAGGACTGCCTTCACGGAGATCCCCTCGATCAAGTCCGACGCTCCATCGCATGCGGGCTCAGACCCAGCCCGGTCTTCGGCCGCATGGTTCACCGTGAACGTGGCAGCGCTTCGTGGCCTAGGGTAGATGAGCCGGGACCGCGAGTGGCGCCTCCACGGCTGGCGCGACTGCGGCGCCGCCGTCATGGGCCTGACTGGTGCTGCCGGGGCTCCAGCGTCGGATCGGCTGCCTCAACGCTGCGCGGGCGGCCTACCGGCTGGGTCGTGGTCAGCTGGACGAGACAGGCGCGAGGTCCTCCGGCAGGACGTCGCCGCGGCCGGACTCGCCACGCAGGTAGCGATAGACGAGGGCCGCGCCGATGGCACCGACCACCGGCCCGATGAGGTAGATCCAGATGGCCGTAAGGTCGCCGGCGACGAGTGCCGGCCCGAGCGATCGGGCCGGGTTCATCGAAGCGCCGCTGATGGGCCCGCCGACGAGCGCTCCGAGCGCGACCGTGCCGCCGATGGCCAGGGCCGCGGCCTCCCCCACCGCACGCGTGTCGGTCGCCACGGCGGTGATGACGAGCATGAGGAAGAACGTCAGCAGCCCCTCCCAGGCAAGCGACTGGAGCTCGCTCCCCGAGGGCTGCGTCACCCCCAGGTCGGCATCCGCCCCCAGCATCATCCGCAGAGCCAGCGCGCCGAGGGTCGCGCCAGCGATCTGCGCCAGGCTGTACGTTGCCGCCCGGGACCAGGGGAAGTGTCTCCCGACCGCGAAACCCACCGATACAGCCGGGTTGAAGTGGGCGCCGCTGATGTGCCCGAGCGCATAGATCATCACGGCGATGACGAGGCCGAAGGCGACCGCGACGGCAGGATGACCGAGCTGGCCGCTCTGGGCGCCGACGGCGATGGCGCCGCAGCCGAAGAAGACGAGGGCGAAGGTGCCGAGGCCCTCGGCAAGATGGGCCCTCATCCCGGAACGAGCGCCGGGTACCCGCGTGCTTCGCCAAGCTGGCCGGCGAACTCGGCCGGCAAGTCGCAGTCGCACGCGTCGCGGTCGAAGGCGGTGCCGTCGTCGAAGCTGACCATCACGACTGGGCAAGCCTCATCGTGCACGGCGTCAGTGTGCCACCGGCTCGACGCCGAGCTCGCCGAGCAGGACCCGCACGCGCCGTTCGATCTCGTCGCGGATGGGGCGGACCTCCTCGACCGACTTGCCGGCCGGGTCGTCGAGCTCCCAGTCCATGTAGCGCTTGCCCGGGTACACGGGGCAGGCGTCTCCGCAGCCCATGGTCACGATGACGTCAGCGGCCCTGACGATCTCGTCGGCCCACGGCTGGGGCAGCTCACGGCTGATGTCGATGCCCTTCTCGGCCATGGCCACCACGGCCGCCTGGTTCAGGCTCGTGCCGGGCTCGGAGCCACCGGAGAAGACGTCGACGCTGGCGCCACCAAGATGGCGCGTGAAGCCGGCGGCCATCTGCGAGCGGCCGGCGTTGTGGACGCAGAGGAAGAGGACGCTCGGATTGAGGTCGGCCTTGGGCGTCTCGAGGCGGACGAGGGCACGCAGGCGGTCGTTCGTGAGGCGCTCCACGAGGACGGGCAGCCAGGCCGTGACCCTGGCGTTGGGGGTAAGCATGGCGAGCGACTCGGTGATGAAGCGTTCGATGGTCTCGACGTTGAGTTGGCCCTGCCAGCGGCGCTGCAGGCGGACGGCCGACTGTATGAGCTGCAGGCGCTGCTCGGGGGGCAGGGACTCGAGGGCCGAGGTGGCGGGAGTGGTCATGGCATCTCCTTCGGGTGGCTGGATCGGTGGGTCACGCGCTGGTCGGGGCGAGCTGGTCGATGCGTTCGGCGATCGACGCGAAGGCTGCCCTGAACGCCCGTGCGCTTCCGGCGGGGACCGGGTCGGGGACGGACCAGTGGGCTGACGGGGCCGTGAACGGCAGACCGGCCTCATGGGCCCGGTCGCAGACCGAGACGACGAGGTCGGGTGATCGCCGTACGGCTGCGTAGCCCTTGGGGATGGCGTCGCGCAGGTCGAGCCCATACTCCCGGGCCGCCTTGACGGCTCCCCGGTGGACACGGGCAGCAGGCTCGGTCCCGGCGCTGTCGGCCTCGAGCCCGGTGACCTGCTGCCATCGAGCGGCCGCGAACTGCGACCGTGCCGAGTTGTGGGTGCAGACGAAGAGGATGCAGCCGGGTGCAAGCGGCGGCTCGAGCGCGAGTTCGCCGAGCCGCTCGTGGCGCAGGCGGATATAGCGGCGCCGATGATCACCCTCGGAGACGCGGCGCTCGATGAGCCCGGCGGACTCCAGCACGTCGAGGTGGTGCGCCGCGAGGTTGCCACGCAGCGAGACACCTTCCGCGAGCTCCTGGAACGTGCGGTCACCTACCCGGAGTGCGTCGACCATTCCCAGGCGATGGCGATCACTGAGGGCAGCATGCAGTCGAGCTCTCTCATCGAGGTCCATGGGTCTGATGATACTGACTCAAGTTTCGCTGAGTCAATAGCCTCCGCGTTGCGGGTCTTCGTCGGCATGATGGCCGTGCCGCTGGGCCGCCGTCGTCATCGGTCTCGTGCAAGGCTTCGCCACGCTCCTACTGCTCTGGCGGCTGGGCCACGTGCGGTTCGAGGATCGGGCCGGCTCGCCCACCCGAGAAGGTCAGGGCCTGTGCTCCCTCGTCACGACACTTCGAGAGCTACCACCGATCAGGCGGCGCCTGCTCCG
>JBFYUV010000275.1:0-2771 GCA_041299865.1 Chloroflexota bacterium | reverse complement strand
GCCCCTGCGACGACGCCCCGTCTGGCCTCGATCGTAGCGCCCCGCGGGCCGGTGCGCCCGAGCCGGGCTGTCCTCACGTCAGGCGCCCAGCCCCGCGCCAAGCCCGGCGGTATTCCCCGCGCCCAGCCCAGCGGCGCGGTTTGCACCAGGTGGCACATCTCGACGAGGTGGGGGCCCGCAGCGGCGGTTCGGCGGCTCGACGCGCCGCTTCTTGCCACCGCCTGGCAAGAACCGACGATTCCTGCCGCTGGGTGACAAGTACCGACGACCGACCGGCGCGACTCGTCGAGATGTGCCACCCGGTGACAAGCGTGGTCGAGGGCGCCCGTCTGGCCCGGACCGCCAATGGCACGTCGGGTCGCGACGCCCACTGCGTTTGGACAGGACGAGGCGCCCTCGCAAGGAGGGCGCCTCGTCATCGATCACGTCCGGGGAGCGCCGACCGCTCGACGCGCGCCGGGCTTCCACGATCGCCGGCACTCCACGTGCGCCGACACTCCACGCCGGCCGGGCTGTTCCGCCCGGGTCCGGCGTCCGCTCGGGCCGGGATCAGCCCATGGCAGCCGTGTAGCTCACCTGCAGGGCACCGTCGCCGTCACGCAGCTCGAGGATGCCGGTCGGGCTCACGGACCAGGTCGTGGCGGCCACGAGCGCCGCGTAGTACTGCTGCGACTGCTCCGACAGCGCGTCCGACTCGCAGGCCATGCGGGTCGAGCCGATGGCGTCCGAGATGCTGATCTGGTCGCCCTCGATGGTGTAGTCGGTGAAGTAGTTATTGCAGCCGTCGAACCCGGTCAGGCGGCCTTCACTATCGAAGATCGCCGTCACCAGGGGCGTGGTGTCCGAGGTCACGACCGCGTCGGCCCCGTTGTTGATGCCGCTGGCGACCCAGCCGCCCAGGATGGTGGATTCCGGCGCCATGGCGTACTCGAGGACCACCATGCCGCCCGCGTCAGCCAGGCTCAGCGTCAACCCATCCGAGGCCCAGGAGGCCACCGCGGCCAGGTTGGCCAGGTAGGCCGTCTCGACCTCGCCGGCCGGTCCCTCGCAGAACATCTGGGTGGCGCCGATGGGGCCGAAGGCCAGGCTGGAGCCGTCCAGCATGTAGCTGCCGAAGTAGTTGTTGCAGCCGCCGCTGCCGTTGGCTGTGCCGTCCTCCATGAACAGCGACACGACGATGGGCGGGTCGCCGGACGGCAGCGCGGCCAGCTGGCCGTCCACCGCCTGACCGGTCAGTAGCCACGTGACGCCCTCGACGGTGGGCGTGGGCTCCACGGCTGCGGGCAGGAAGTTGAGGATGGGGTTGCCATCCGCGCCACCCAGGACGAGCGAGCCCCCGGTGTTGGCCCAGGTCGCCACCGCGGCCAGGTTGGCCAGGTATGCGGCCTCCACTTCGCTGGCGGCTCCTTCGCAGAGCATCATCGTGGAGCCGATCGGGCCAAAGGTGAGGCTCGTGCTCTCCAGGGTGTACTCGCTAAAGTAGTTGTTGCACCCACCATTGCCACCGGCGGAGCCGTCCTCCAGCAGAAGGGTCACGACGACGCCGTCCGGAACGGCGGTCATGGCGCCAGCGACGGATTGCTCCACGAGCTGCCAGGGGATGCCCTCCGCGCCCTCGATGGGGATGGCTTCGGGCTCGTCGCCCGCGGCCAGGGCTGCCGTGGCCATCGAGGCCAGCAGCGCGGCCGCGGCCAGCGAGCCGAGCAGGGTCCGGGTCTTGGTCATGCGATCGACCTCCTTGTGCGTCGTGACGGTGCGGGTCGCATGGGCAGGCGCCCATGACCCAGTCGCCACGCAATGACGCAGTCTACGTGCCGCCGGTTCCCTGGTCGTCCGGAGCGCCCGCGGCTGGATCCGCTGCCACGTGGGTCGGCGGCTCCCCGGCAGGGTCAGGATCGCCCGGTAGCGTGGGCGGTGCGATGCCCAGGAAGCGATCGACGAAGCGACCACGCCAGAACGTCCAGACCAACGCTGCCCACCCGGCCACGGCGACGAGCACGACGAGCCCTTCGCGCAGGCCCAGGGGGTGCAGGTTGAAGAACGCACGGAGGGGCGGTACGGCCAGCACGACGATGAAGGCGACCGCCAGGATGAGGGCCAGCCAGGTCGGCCGCTTGTCCGGCGCGACCGGCTCGATGACGGCGAAGTGGCGGCTCGGTGGCTCAACGAACAGCAGCAGGAGGAGGCCGACACTGACGAGGAAGGCGGTCACGGCCGTGCGGGCGATGGGCTCCACGCTGGCGAGATCGATGAGGCCGGCGTCGTACTCGGCCTCGGCCATGAGCAGCACGACCGCGGCCACCAGGAGGCCGAGGAAGGAGGCCACGGCCGCGGGCGGCACGACGAAGCGCGCCAGCGTCTGCTGCAGCGTCTCGCGTGGCAGCCGGCCCGGGCGTGCCCAGATGGCCAGCAGCGCGGTCGGGATGCCGACCGTGAAGAGCGTGATGACCGAGGCGTTGCGCAGGTCGACCGGGAAGAAGCCGATGACAAGGGCAGAGACGATGAGCATCCCCAGCGACAGGATGCGGGTCAGGAAGACGCGCAGGATGTCCTGCATGCCATTGAGGATGCGCTGGCCCTCGCCGATGGCTGAGGCCAGGGCCGAGAAGCCATCGTCGATGAGGATAAGGTCGGCCACGCCGCGCGTGGCCTGGCTGCCGCTGCCCATGGCGATGGCCAGGTAGGAGCGCGTCAGCGAGAGCACGTCGTTGACGCCGTCGCCGGTCATGGCCCCGTCGTGCCCCTGGTCCCGGAAGGTGCCTACCAGGCGT
>JBFYUV010000274.1:0-4114 GCA_041299865.1 Chloroflexota bacterium | reverse complement strand
CCGCCTTCAAGGCCATCCAGGCTGGCACGCAGGTCGCAGTGCTGGTGCCCACGACCGTGCTGGCGTCGCAGCACCTGGTCACGTTCAGCCAGCGTTTCGCGGCCTATCCCATCACGGTCCGCTCGCTCTCGCGCTTCGTGCCCGGCGCCGAGCAGCAGGAGACACTGGCCGGCCTGGCGGCGGGCAGCGTGGACATCGTCATCGGCACCCACCGCCTGCTCAGCAAGGACATCCGCTTCCACGACCTGGGGCTCGTCGTCGTGGACGAGGAGCAGCGCTTCGGAGTGACGCACAAGGAGCGCCTCAAGCAGCTCAAGACCGAGGTCCACGTCCTGACGCTCTCCGCGACGCCCATCCCGCGGACGCTCAACCTGGCCCTCGTGGGCGTGCGCGACATGAGCGTCATCGAGACGCCACCCGAGGACCGCCTGCCCATCCAGACGCGTGTCGCCGAGGCCTCCGCCGGCCTCGTCCGGGATGCCATCCTGCGCGAGCTGGACCGTGGCGGCCAGGTCTTCTTCGTCCACAACCGCGTCGAGACCATCGAGTCCCAGGCCGAGCAGCTGCGGCGGCTGCTGCCCAGCGCCCGCATCGCTGTCGCCCACGGCCAGATGGCCGAGGGTGCCCTGGAACGCGTCATGCTGGCCTTCGCGTCCGGCCAACAGGACGTCCTCGTCTGCACCACGATCATCGAGTCGGGGCTTGACATCCCCAACGCCAACACGATCGTCATCGACCGCGCCGACACCCTCGGTCTCGCGCAGCTCTACCAGTTGCGCGGCAGGGTCGGCCGATCGGCGCGCCGCGCCTACGCCTACCTCCTGTACCGGCGCAGGGCCCAGCTCAGCGACATCGCGCGCAAGCGGTTGGCGGCTATCTTCAATGCCTCGGAGCTGGGGGCCGGCTTCCAGATCGCCCTCTCCGACCTGGAGATCCGGGGGGCCGGCAACATCCTTGGCGCCGAGCAGCACGGCCACATGGCGGCCGTCGGATTCGACCTCTACACGCGCATGCTGGCAGAGGCTGTCGAAGTCGAGAAGGCGGCCATGGAGGGACGCCGGGCACGCACGGCCCGCACGCAGGCCAAGGTCGACCTGCCCGTGGATGCCTACCTGCCCGACGACTACGTGCCCGAGGAACCCCAGAAGCTGGAGCTCTACCGGCGCCTCGGTCGCGTGGTCACGGACATCGGCCTCGAGGAGATGGGCCGTGAGCTGCTCGACCGCTACGGCCCCCTGCCGCCGCCCGTCGAGCGGCTCCTGGAGGTCTCGCAGCTGCGCTACCGGGCCGAGTCGGCCGGTCTGGTCTCAGTGGGGATGGAAGACGGCCAGCTGGTGCTGCGCTTCGGACCCGACTGGTCACGCGCGGATACCATGCGCGCGCTGGCGCCGCGCGCCGCGGACGACCCGCTGCGGGCTCTCGCCGGGCGCCTCCATTACGCCTCCAACCACCTGCGCGTGCGCCCACCGTCCGATGCGACCGCGACCTGGCAGCTCACCAGGCGGCTCGTCGAGCGGCTGGCGGCGGCTGGCGCCACGGCAGGGATCCCGGGGAGCGCCTCAGGCGCTGTCGGCTGAGAAGCGGGCCACGTGCTCCGGCCGGTAGCGGTCGTAGAGCGTTACCAGCAGGGTGACGAGCAGGAGCATGAAGGCGACGCGCTCAACGGCGATGGGGCTGCCCAGCACGCCAAAGAGCGCCAGCAGCGCGACCAGGATGGCCACGTTGAGGAGCCCCGTCGCGATGAACTGGCGCAGCGCCGGCCCCGGGCCGAAGCCGCGCCTGGCCAGCCAGGCGGCAAGCGCCGCGTTGAGGACGATGATGGCTCCCACCAGGGAGGCCAGCTCGAGTGGCTCCGCGCGCAGGCCGAGCATCTGCCCGAAGATGATGGAAACGAGGGCCAGCAGCGCCACCTTCTCGAGCAGATCGGGGTGCCAGATGGTGGAAGCCCTGCGTGCCCGCTCGGCCGCCAGCCGCTCAGGGGGCACGGCCCAGCCCGGTTCGGCATCGGCGTCGATGGTCAGCGGGCGGTCGCGTGGCGGGAGCTTCGTGCGGGCCAGCCACCAGGCCACGGCGACGGCGGCCGCAGCCACGAGGATCGCCGCAACCACGACCCAGGGCCGCGCGGCGAACGTCTCCAGCCAGGGCGTTCCGGGCGCCACACCGAAGATCTTCTCCTGCACGACGTCCGTGGTGTCCAGCTGGGCGATGTGGATCCACCACTCCTGGGGCAGCTTGATGAAGACCCAGATGAAGGCTGTGGCCCCCAGCAACACCCTGTGATCCATGCGCCGAGGATCCCAGAAGAGGCGCACAGCCTCGTAGAAGATGAAGAAGTACTCGAACGTGTTGGGGAAGATGAAGAGCATCCAGCGCTGGCCGCTGAGCTCGAAGAGGACCACCCCGACGAGCCGATAGAAGATGAGGAAGCGGGCGATGCTGACGGCGAAACGATTGGTCCAGTTCCGCAGCGTGGCCGTGTACGCGATGACCAGGTAGTAGATGTCCAGGGCCTTGTCGTAACTCTGGTAGCCGGTCAGGTCGGCATCCGGCGCCAGCGCCTGGAAGACGGTCTGGTCCACGGCGTCCAGGACCAGGCAGGCCACGATCCCCGGCAGCGGGAAGCGGATGATGGTCAGCGGCACCAGCAGGCGCGCCAGGATGACGCCGAGGATGACGATCTCCGCGCTGCCCAGCTCCACGAGCCTCGTCCCTCCCTGCTGGCTCGGTGCCCTCGCCCGCGCCACACAGATGGTAATGCTGGCAGCACGCTAGATTCGGTCCATGACCCAGCAGCCCGGTTCCATCGACGGTCTTCAGGACGCCTTCCGCGAGCGCGACTACGTCGCTGACCGCTCGCTCGTGACGGCAGTCTTCCTGGCCCTGCAGCTGAGCCGACCGCTGCTGCTGGAGGGCGAGGCCGGCGTCGGCAAGACCGAGCTCGCGAAGGTGCTGGCGACGTCCCTGGGTGCGCGGCTCATCCGCCTGCAGTGCTACGAGGGCCTGGACGTCAACACCGCGGTGTACGAGTGGAACTACCCGCGCCAGATGCTCGAGATCCGCCTGCTCGAGGCGCAGGGCAAGCTCGATGATGCCCGGGTCCACGACATCTTCGACCAGCGCTTCCTCCTGAAGCGGCCCCTGCTGCAGGCGCTCGAGAGCCACGACGGCAGGCCCCCAGTGCTGCTCATCGACGAGATCGATCGTGCCGACGAGGAGTTCGAGGCCTTCCTGCTGGAGATCCTCTCCGACTTCTCGGTCACGATCCCGGAGATCGGCACCATCCGCGCCGAGCGGCCACCGCGGGTCATCCTGACCTCCAACCGCACGCGTGAGGTCCACGATGCCCTCAAGCGCCGCTGTCTCTACCACTGGATCGACTACCCCGACGCGGCGCGCGAGTACCAGATCGTGCTGGCGCGCGTGCCGGATACGCCGGCGCGGCTGGCGGCGGCCATCGTGGCCTTCGTGCAGCGCCTGCGCAGCGGGCAGCTGACCAAGGTTCCGGGCGTCGCCGAGACCATCGACTGGGCGGCCGCCCTGCTGGCGCTGGGCGCCGGGCGCCTCACGCCGGAGCTCGTGGACGAGACGCTCGGCGTGGTGCTCAAGTACGAGGAGGACGTGCGCGCCATCCGCGGCGCGACGGCCCGCGCCTACCTCGAAGAGACGGCGGCCGGGGCCGCCTGAGCCCCGCAGCGCGGCATGCGACAGCCGGTGCCGGGCGTCTCTGGCAGCGCCTTCTTCTGGAACGCGATGCTCTTCACGCGCGCTCTTCGGGCGGCCGGCCTGCGCACGGACCTGGGCGCGGCCATCGACTACTCGCGGGCCCTGACGCTGATCGACATCGGCGAGCGGGAGCAGGTCCATGCCGCCGGCCTGGCCCTCTTCGTGCGGCGCCGCGACGAGCTGTCCGTCTACGACGAGGTCTTCGCACGCTTCTGGCGGCGCTACGAGCTGGCCATCGAGCCTCCCGACCTGGACCTCGAGTTGCCCTGGGACGAGAGCGCCGGCGATGGCGGGCGCATGGCGGTGCTGCGACAGGGCGAAGAGACCGAACGCGAGGCCTCGGCCTCGGTCGTGATCGAGGATGAGGCTGCAGACCTGGCCAGCCCATCCG
>JBFYUV010000273.1:0-4782 GCA_041299865.1 Chloroflexota bacterium | reverse complement strand
CGCCCCCACCCGTCCCGACTGGTTCGACCGCGACCGTTTCGTGCTTAGTGCCGGGCACGCCAGCATGCTGCTCTACGCGATGCTGCACCTCACCGGCTACGACTTGCCGCTCGATGAGTTGCGGCGCTTCCGCCAGATGGGCTCACGGACGCCGGGCCACCCGGAGTTCGGCGTCACGCCTGGCGTGGAGGCCACCACGGGACCCCTCGGGCAGGGCTTCAGCAACGCCGTGGGCATGGCCATGGCAGAGCGACGCCTGGCCGCCGAGTTCGACCGCCCCGGCCACGCCATCATCGACCACCACACCTACGTCATCTGCTCGGACGGTGACCTCCAGGAGGGCATCACGGCGGAAGCCGCCAGCCTGGCCGGCCACCTGCGCCTCGGCAAGCTGGTCGTCCTCTACGACGACAACGACATCCAGCTCGACGGGCCGACCGGCATGGCCTGGTCGGAGGACGTCCCGGCACGCTTCGCCGCCTACGGCTGGCACACCCAGCGCGTCGCCGACGGCAACGACCTGGCCGCCATCGAGGCCGCCATCGAGGCCGCCCGAGCTGACGAGCGGCCATCGATCATCTCGGTGCGCACGACGATCGGCTTCGGCTCGCCCCACAGGGCCGGTTCGTCGGAGGCTCACGGGGCGCCGCTCGGCGCCGATGAGGTGCGCCTCACCAAGGCCGCCTACGGCCTCGATCCCGACAAGACGTTCGACATCCCGGCGGACATCCTGGGTCACTTCCGTGCCGCAGCCGAGCAGGGCGAGGATCTCGTCGCCGACTGGGAACGGCGCCTCAGAGCGTATGGCGAGGCCTTCCCGGCCGAGGCAGCCGAGCTGCGCCGCCGCATGGCCGACCAGCTGCCGACAGGCTGGGACGCCGACCTGCCCGTCTACCAGGCCGGTGACGCCGGCCTGGCCACGCGCAACGCCTCCAAGAATGCGCTGCAGGCGCTCAAGGGCCGCCTGCCCGAGCTTTTCGGCGGCTCAGCGGACCTCTCCGGCTCCAACCTCACCGACCTGGCCGGCGAAGCCGACTTCACGGCTTCGGAAGCCGGGCGCAACATCCGCTTCGGCGTGCGCGAGCACGCCATGGGCGCCATCGCCAACGGCATCGCCTACCACGGCGGCCTGCTGCCCTACGTGGCCACGTTCCTCAACTTCAGCGACTACATGCGCGGCGCAGTCCGCTTGGCGGCGCTCTCCGGGCTGCACGTCGCCTACGTCTGGACGCATGACTCCATCGGGGTGGGCGAGGACGGTCCCACGCACCAGCCGGTGGAGCACTACGCCGCCCTGCGGGCCATGCCCAACCTGACCTTTGTGCGGCCGGGCGATCCCAACGAAGCCTCTGCCGCGTGGGCCCTGGCCGTGGAGCATCGCGCAGGCCCGGTGGCCCTGGCCTTCACGCGCCAGAAGCTGCCCATCCTGGCCGGCACGGCCGAGCGCGCACGCGACGGCGTCCGTGCCGGGGCCTACGTCCTCGCCGAGGCCGCCACGGCCGACGGCACCGTCACGGCCCCCGAGCTCATCCTGGTCGCCAGCGGTTCGGAGCTGGCGCTGGCCGTCGCGGCCCGCGAGGCCCTGGAGGCCGAGGGCATCCGGACGCGGGTCGTCTCGATGCCCAGCTGGGAGCGCTTCGAGGCGCAGCCGGCCGCCTACCGTGACGAGGTCCTGCCGCGTGGCGTGACCGCCCGCGTCAGCATCGAGGCCGGCGTGTCGCTGGGTTGGGAGCGCTGGGTCGGCGACAGCGGCGCCATCATCGCCATCGACCGCTTCGGGCTCTCGGCGCCGGCCGAGCAGATCTTCGAACGCTTCGGCTTCAGCACCGAGAACGTCGTGCGGGTCGCGCGGGGCGTCCTGGCCGGCGAGATCCGCGGGGTCGTCTCCGCGCCCGGCGAGCATGCCGGAGGCACCACCCTCGACGCCCTGGAGGCACGCTGATGGACACGACACTGACGCTCCCGGCTTCGCTCCAGGGCCCCGTCGACGAGGCCATCGCCCGCGCCGTCGGCGAGCGCTGGGCCAGCCGGCTCTGGGAGCGCGACACGAGCCTCTGGAGCAGCGACCACGACGTCCAGGACAGGATCTGGGCGCGCCTGGGCTGGCTCGCCGCGCCGACCGCCTTCGAGGCTGAGGCCGCCGAGCTGATGGCCTTTGGCGAGGCCATCGAGGCCGAGGGCTTCAGCGATGCGATCGTGATGGGCATGGGCGGCTCCTCGCTGGCCCCGGAAGTCCTGAGCCTGGTCTACCCGGAGTCAGACAAGGGCCTCACGCTCCACGTGCTCGACTCGACCCATCCCGAGGCCGTGGCGGCCCTGGACGCCGCACTCGACCCGCAGCGCACCCTGCGCGTCGTGGCCACCAAGTCGGGCACCACGACGGAGACTCTCGCCTTCCTGGCCCACCACTGGGAGGCTGAGGTCCACCGCGTGGGGCGCTTCTCGAGCCACAAGGCCGGCGACGCCTTCGTCTCCGTCTCCGATCCGGGCGATGCGCTGGCGGCCATCCCGCACTCGGGCAAGTTCCGCGAATCGTTCCTCAACCCCGCTGACGTGGGCGGCCGCTACAGCGCCCTCACCTACGTCGGCCTGGTGCCGGCGGCCCTGCTGCGGCTGGACGTCGACGCGCTCCTCGAGGACGCCCGCATCATGGCCGACCTCACGCGCACCGACGCGCAGGACAACCCGGCCCTCGTGCTGGGGGCAGCCATGGCGGCCCTGGCGCGTGCCGGGCGTGACAAGCTGACCTTTGTCATCGAGCCCGACCTGGCGTCCCTGGGCGCCTGGCTCGAGCAGCTCATCGCCGAGTCCACCGGCAAGGACGGCGTCGGCATCGTGCCCGTGGACGGCGAGCCGCTGGGTGCCCCGGACGTCTACGGCACCGACCGCGTCTTCGTGCGCCTCGGCCCCGTCAGCGACGACGAGTGGCACCAGGAGGTGGACGCCAAGCTGGCAGCCCTCGTGGCGGCCGGGCATCCGCTCATCGACGTCCGCCTTGACGACGCCGCCTGGGTGGCCGGCGAGTTCTTCCGCTGGGAGTTCGCCACCGCCGTGGCGGGCATCGGTCTCGGGGTCAACCCCTTCGACGAGCCCAACGTCACCGAGTCCAAGCGCAACACGGCCGCGGTCCTCGAGATCTTCGCCAACGAGGGTCGCCTGCCCCACGTGGAGCCGGCCGCCACCCGTGGCGCGCTGCGGGCCTATACGCAGCCAGGCGGCGACGGCCAGCCACGCGACCGGGGCGACCTGGTGGCGGCGCTGCGCGAGCACCTCTCCCGGGTCCCCACGGACGGTTACTTCCAGGTCGGGGCCTACGTCGCTCCCACCGCTGAGCGCACGGAGCTCCTGCGCCGCCTGCAGGCCAGGCTGCGCGACGCCACGGGCAAGGCTTCCACGCTCGGCTACGGCCCACGCTTCCTGCACTCCACCGGCCAGCTCCACAAGGGCGGCAAGCCCAACGGCTGCTTCATCCAGCTCACCGGGGGCGGTGCGGCGGATGTGCCCATCCCGGGCCGCAAGGAGACCTTCGAGACGCTCGTGCGCGCCCAGGCGCTGGGCGACTTCCAGGCCTTCGGCGCCCACGACCTGCCGGCCATCCACATCGACCTCGGCGACGACGTCGACGCCGGGCTGGCGGAGCTGGAGGCGGCCTTCGGCGACGCCCTGGCGTGAGCACGACCGACCAGTCCCCGGCCGGACAGCCGGGACAGCGAGGGAGGGACTAACGACGATGGAGCTGGTCCTGGCCGGGCTCGGCCGCATGGGCGCCAACATGGCGCGACGCCTGCACGGGGCCGGCCACCACGTGGTGGCCTGGAACCGCTCGGAGGAGAAGGTCCGCCAGATCATGGCCGAAGGGCTGGACGGCGCCTTCACGCCGGAGGAGGCCGTCGCCAGGCTGGCCTCGCCGCGCATCGTCTGGCTCATGGTGCCGGCCGGTGATGCCACCGAGGAGACCATGGAGGAGTTCGCCGCGCTGCTTGCAGCGGGCGACACCATCGTGGACGGCGGCAATGCCAACTTCAAGGATTCGAAGCGGCGCCACGCGCTGCTGGCGGAGCGCGGCATCCACTTCGTGGACGCCGGCATCTCCGGGGGCGTCTGGGGCCTCCAGAACGGCTACGGCACGATGGTCGGCGGCGATCGCGAGGCGGTCGCGCCCCTGGAGCCCATCTTCGAATCGCTGGCGCCCGCGGGCGGCTACATCCACGCCGGGCCGTCCGGCGCCGGTCACTACACGAAGATGGTCCACAACGGCATCGAGTACGGGCTCATGCAGGCCTACGCCGAGGGCTTCGAGATCCTGCATGCCTCGGAGTACCCGCTCGACCTGGCAGGCGTGGCGCGTGCCTGGCAGCACGGCACCGTCATCCGCTCCTGGCTCCTGGAGCTGGCCGGCAACGCCTTCGAGGAACGTGGTGAGGACCTCGAGGGAGTGCGGGGCTGGGTGGCCGATTCGGGCGAAGGTCGCTGGACGGTCCAGGAAGCCATGGACCTCGATGTGCCGGCCCCGGTCATCACGCTGTCCCTCCTGACGCGCTTCCGGAGCCGCCAAGAGGAGTCCTACACGGCCCAGGTCCTGGCGGCGCTGCGCGAGCAGTTCGGCGGTCACGCCATCAAGGAGAAGTAGGAGCGCAGCAGCATGGCCACGCGGGCGGCGAGCACGGGGCAGGCGAGGCGACCGGGGGCCGCGAGTCCGGAGGCTGCCCCCGGCACACGGCACGTCATGCATCGCGACGCGCTGTCAGACGCCGCGGAGGCCAACCCCCTGCGCGTCGGCAC
>JBFYUV010000271.1:0-2669 GCA_041299865.1 Chloroflexota bacterium | reverse complement strand
GCCGGATGGCAGCCACGTCAGTGCCTCGATCATGGCACGCCACCCTCGGGCGGCCGTCCGGACGCGCCGAACGCCCTCCGGGAGCGCGTCGCGCCGACCGTCGTCGGGCCGGCTGATGGACCCGGGCATGGTACCGATGGTCCTGTTGCCGGGGGGCACCACCGTCAGGAGGGCTGACCGTCGGTCATGGTGCTAGGGTGCCCGCATGCCACCACGTCAGCGGACGCAGCGTCCACCGATCGATCTCGCCGCAGAGCTCGAGCGGGCCGTCGAAGGCAACGAGTTCGGCCTCGAGTACCAGCCCATCATCGACCTCGGCTCCGGGTCCATCGCTGCCGTGGAGGCCCTCCTGCGCTGGCGCCACCCGCTCATGGGCACCATCGCCCCGGCCGACTACCTGCCCCTGGCCGAGGAGACCGAGCTCATCGTGCCCATCGGCGAGCGCGTCCTGGACGCGGCCACTCGCCAGCTGCGCACCTGGCACCTTGGCTTCGCGCGCATGCAGTCACTCAAGGTCAACGTCAACATCTCGGCCCGGCAGCTGCGTGACGAGGGGCTCCTGGCGCACATCCAGACGGTCCTGCAGCGCTCCGATCTCGACCCCTCGTCGCTGACGCTGGAGCTCGGGCCTGACTGCACCACGGACACCGCTCACATCGGCGCCCTGGCTGACATCGGCGTGGGGCTGGCGCTCGAGGATTTCGGCCACGGCTCATCACTGGACGTGGTGCGCGAGCTGCCGCTCTCCATCGTGAAGCTGCACCCCAGCTTCACGGAGATGGCGGTCGGGGACGCGGACGAGGTGGCCTACGCGGAGGGTCTCCTGAGCCTCTGTCGCGCCCGCGACCTGCTCACCATCGGCAAGGGCGTCGAGACCCGGGAGCAGGCTCGTCGCCTGGCCGTCATCGGCTGCGACATGGCACAGGGCTACCTCTACTCCAAGCCCCTCGGGTCGGAGGGGATCGGCACGCTGCTGGCGCGCGGTCGCGTCACGGCGCCAGGGCCCGGCCGCTAGGCCAGGGCCGGGCCGCCAGGCCGGATCTCACCAGGCCGGGTCAGCTCGCCCCACGCGCACGGTTCAGGCCCCCACCGAACGGTGAGGGCCTGGGGGGAACCGCCGGAGCGATGGACTAGAAGGATCCCATGGCTGCCAGCGCCACGCCGTAGACGCCGATGCTGAGCACGAGGCCAGCGACGACGAAGACGCGGCAACGCGAGACCCCGTGTGAGGTGTCGGTCTGCCCGCCAAACCCTCCCGGCTCGACGGCGAGACCGTAGGGCGTGCCGCGATAGCGCTCCGTGAGCGACATCTCCGGCGGCTTGGCGTTCCTGAGCGTTCGCACACCGGGCGACAGCAGCGGATCCCAGCGACAGGCCGGGCAGATCCCGGTGCCGGGGTCGAGTTCGGTCTCGCACTCTGGACAGTAGGCGTTCATCATCCGTTCCCCATCTCGATGACGATGTATGCGCTCGGGTTGATGACGAGTCGTACCGTAGGGGACCCCCGGGTCACGCCGCCATCACCCGGTCGTCCCAGCCTTCGGGCGCTGCGGGGACGTTGTGTGGAGTGCGCTGCGGACGCCCCCGCAGACCCTGCTTGGGCCTTTCGTCCGGCCCACGGTGACCCGGTCGTGGTATCCCGGGTGCGGTGCGTTACGATGCCCCCGGAGCGTGGCCCGGCCATGCCGACCCGAGGTGAGCGTTGGATAGCGTCGTCCTTCTTCTGAGCGCCGACTACGAGCCCCTCAACGTCTGCGACCTGCGCAGGGCGTTTCGGCTCGTCTTCGGTGAGAAGGCCGAGGTCATCGAGTACGACCACACCATGATCAGGACCCCCAGCGTGGTCCTGCGCGCGCCGTCGGTCATCAAGCTGCAGTACCGCATCCGGCGGCCTCGACCGCGGGTGCGCCTCTCGCGCCGTGAGGTCTTCACACGCGATGGTCACCTCTGCCAGTACTGCGGCGAGCGGGCCCCCAAGCTGACCCTCGACCACGTCGTGCCGCGCCATCGCGGCGGTGCCCACAGCTGGGACAACCTGGTGGCCGCCTGCAGCGCCTGCAACCATCGCAAGGGCGGTCGGATGCCGGAGGAGGCCGGCATGCGCCTGCGCAAGGCGCCCCGCGAGCCCAGCTGCGATGCCTACTCGATGTACTCGCCGTACCTGGATGACCCTCGCAACGAGGCCTGGCGCGACTACCTGACGCTCAATCGTTGAGCCTGTCCGTGTCGACCGAGCGACCGCCATTCGCGGTCGAGCCCGAGGTCATGGCCGTCCTGGAGACCCTCTGGCGCAACGACCATGCCGCCTACCTGGTGGGAGGCGGCGTCCGGGACGCGCTCCTGGGATTGCCCGCCACCGACTGGGACGTGGCCACGGACGCCCGGCCCGAACGCATCCTCAAGGTCTTCCCGGGCGGCACGTACAAGAACCGCTTCGGCACGGTGCTGGCGCGCGGGCTGGAGATCACCACCTTTCGGCGCGAACACCGCTACGCCGACCACCGCCGACCGGACAGCGTCACCTTCAGCGATGACGTCTACGAGGATCTGGCCCGCCGCGACCTGACCATCAACGCCATCGCCTGGGGTCGCCGCGGTCCAGCCATGGCCGCCCGACTCGTGGACCCCGCCGATGGACAGGGAGATCTGAAGGCCCATCTCGTGCGCGC
>JBFYUV010000270.1:0-3328 GCA_041299865.1 Chloroflexota bacterium | reverse complement strand
AGCGCCGAGCGCGGCGCAGAAGAGCACGAGGCCCATCTCCGTCGCAGTGGCCCCCAGGTCCGTCTTGATGCCCGGGATGGCAGCCACCCAGGTGCCCACCACGGCACCGTTGACGACGAAGAGGAGGAAGGTGGCCAGGCGCGGCGACATCGTCATCGCGGGCTCCTAGACCAGCGGCTCCGTGGCAACGCGCGGGGCGAAGCGAGCATTGGTCTCGATGGAGGGCACCCTACCGACCCCGACTGCGATGACGAGGACGGCCACGACAGGGAGCCACATCGCGACCCGGATACCGACCGCGTCCGAGACGACACCCATGACGGCCGGCTCGAACATGAAGGTCAGCGTAGAGAAGGCGAAGACGGCCGAGAGCGAGGGACCCACCGGTGTGATGCGGCCGGCGGCGCCGTACATCTGCGGGTAGTTGTTGGCCAGCCCGATGCCCGTGATGGTCATGCCGATGAGGGCCAGGTACGGGTTGCCGACGATGAGGAAGGTGGCCATCGCCACGGCCGCGACGAGCGTGCCGACCTGCATGAGGCGCACCGAGCCGACGCGGTCCTTGAGCACGTCGCCGGCCGAGCGGCCCAGCAGTAGCCCCAGGGAATAGGCGGCGAAGGCGAACGCCGCCAGTTGCGTGGTCGTGCCCAGGCCCTGGCGGAGCAGGACGCCGCCCCAGTCGCCCATGCCGCCAGCGGCGAAGGCCACGGGGATGATGAGGAGGGCGAGGGGCAGCGCTCGCCGCGAGGGCCAGTGGATGCCGCTGGCGCCCGCGGTGCGCCGTGAGCCGGTGCCGATGCGCCGGATGACGAGCGCCACCACGAGCCACAGGAGCGCACCGACGAGGACTGCCTCGAGCACGCCGTCGACCCCGATGGCGGTGGCCACGGCCACGGCCATCGCGCCGCTGAACGCCCCCAGCGACCAGCCCGCGTGCAGGGTGGAGACGATCGACCGCCCGTCCTGCGTCTCGATGGCCACGCCGTGCGCGTTCATCGCGAGGTCCATGGTGGCGTTGACATAGCCGAAGGCGAACATGACGGCAGCCAGGATGAGCGGCTCCGGCGCCAGCCGGAAGAGGGGCACCATGAGGGGAAAGAGCAGCGCTCCGACCATGGAGATGCGTCGGCTCGAGAAGCGCACCAGGAGCTGGCCCGTCACCTGCTGGCCGATGAGCGACCCCAGCGCCGCCACGAGCAGGACGAGCCCGAGCTCGGTCGCTGACATGTCCAGCCTGGCCTGCACACCCGGGATCGAGGCGATCCAGGTGCCCAGCACGACGCCGTTCACGAAGAAGAGGACGAGGGTGGCGATGCGCGGTGTCATGGTCCGGTACGGGTGCGGGTCAGGAGGCGATGAGACACCACGAGCGGCGCGCGCCCGATGGTGCACCATGCCCACCCACCGTGGGCAGCCGACCGGGCATCACTTGCCGGCCTTGAAGGGATAGACGACCCAGGCATCCGTCTCGACGACGAAGTGGTCGGGCACCAGGTCCACGCGCGAGCGCTTGGGCTTGTAGTGCAGCACGGCCGTGATGGGCTGTCCGCCGGCGGCCTTGACGCGCTCGCTGACGGCGGCGATGGTGGTGCCCGAGTCCCAGACCTCGTCGATGATGACCACGCGCTTGCCGCGCAGGTGTTCGTCGGCCGGGAACTGCAGGAACTCCGCGTGGCCGCGGAAGCCCTGTTCGTCGTCGTAGACGACTACGGCGGCCAGGAGCATGTCCCGCCAACCCAGTCGGTAGCCGATCATGCCCGCGGGCACCAGGCCGCCTCGCGAGATGGCCAGCACGACGTCCGGCTTGGCCTCGGCGGCCAGCTCATCCGCGAGTGCCGCGACGAGCCGCTCCAGGTCCTCCCAGCTGACGATGTCCTTCACGGGTTCGGCCATGCTCCGCAGACTACACGGCGGCTGACAGGTCCGGGTGGCGGATGCCCTACCATGACGAGGTCGCCGGGATTCGAAGCGTGAGTGGACCCGCGACAAATCATCTCCCTCCCCAAGAACGATGCCAGACACGAGGAGCGCACCATGGCCTTCGGACCCATCCAGATCTTCGCCTTCGGCTTCCCTTCCACGGACCGCTTCGAGGGCCGCATCGCCGAGGAGCTCGTCAAGCTCAGCGATGCCGGCATCATCCGCATCATCGACGCCCTGGCCGTCGTGGCCGATGGCGACGAGGTGGAGATCCTGCGCGTCTCGGACCTCGATGACGAGCAGCGCGAGGCGCTCGGCGCCCACATCGGCTCGCTGATCGGCCTCGGCGCGGCCGGCCTGGAGGGCTTCATCGCGGGTGCCGAGGCAGGCGCCGAGATGGCCGACGAGGGCGGCTTCGGCCTGGTCGAGGACATCACGGAGGATCTCATCGATGAGCTGCCGGACGGCAGCGCCGGCGTGCTCCTCATCATCGAGCATGCCTGGGCGGTGCCCTTCCGGGACGCTGTCGTGGACGCCGGCGGCATCCTCATGGCCAACGAGTGGATCGGCGCCCAGGACCTCGTCAGCCTCGGGATGGCCATGCGCGCCGCAGACGAGCTCGAGGACGACGACTAGCCAGTTGATCCGATCAGGCCGCCGTCGATCAAGGCGCCCCGCTCAGTCGGTGACGGGGCGCCAGCACACTGCGGCCGGGAGGTGCTCGTGTCGTTGAAGTGGGATGGCCGCGAGTGCTGGGCGCTCGTGCTGGGCGCCAGCAGCGGGTTCGGCGCAGCCACGGCCAAGGCCTGGGCACGCGCCGGGTTCGGCATCATCGGGGTCCATCTCGACCTGCGCCACTCCATCGCCGCCGCCAACGCGGTGCGCGATGAGATCGCCGGGCTGGGCGTGCCGGCCATCTTCCACAACGTCAACGCCGCGGACGACGAGAGGCGCGCCGCCGTGGTGGCCGCCATCACTGAGCTCTTCGAGCAGCGCCGTGCCGCGGGCGAGGACCCCCTCATCGGCGCCATGCTGCATTCCCTGGCCTTCGGAGCCACGCTCCACTACGTCACGGACGATCCCGGTCGCAAGGAACTCTCCCGCAAGCAGATGGAGATGACGGCCGACGTCATGGCGCACTCGCTCCCCTACTGGACACGCGATCTCTACCACGCCGGCCTGCTGGGCCGCGGCAGCCGCGTCTACGCCATGTCCAGCGAGGGCGCCATCCTGGCCGTGCCCACATACGGCGCCGTGAGCGCCGCCAAGGCAGCCCTGGAGGCGCACGTCCGCCAGCTGGCCGTGGAGCTGGCCCACGCCGGCATCACGGTCAACGCCATCCGGGCCGGTGTCACGGACACGCCGGCCCTGCGCCGCATCCCAGGTTGGGAGCAGCTCGTGCAGGCAT